>NZ_JAMYPB010000027.1:0-76252 GCF_040320135.1 Mesorhizobium sp. M0772
GGCAAAACTGCCGCGACCTCCTACCTCCCCTCGATGGGGAGGTGGGCGCGCCGCGGGGGGGGGGGCCACTGCCGAGACCCAAAAGAAAAGGCCGCCCGGAGGCGGCCTTTCGATGTCTGGAACGTCGCAGCGCTTAGCGCTTCGAGAACTGGAAGGAACGACGGGCCTTCGCCTTGCCGTACTTCTTGCGCTCGACGACGCGGCTGTCGCGGGTCAGGAAGCCGCCCTTCTTGAGCACGGCGCGCAGTGCCGGCTCATAGTAGGTCAGCGCCTTGGAGATGCCGTGACGAACGGCACCGGCCTGGCCGGACAGGCCGCCGCCGATGACGGTGGCGACGATGTCGTACTGGCCGGCGCGGTTGGAAGCGATGATCGGCTGGTTGAGGATCATCTGCAGGACCGGACGCGCGAAATAGGTCGCGAATTCCTTGTCGTTGACGACGATCTTGCCCGAACCCGGCTTCACCCAGACGCGGGCGATGGCGTTCTTGCGCTTGCCGGTGGCATAGGCGCGGCCCGACTTGTCGAGCTTCTGGACATGGACGGGTGCTGCCGGCTGGGTGTTGGTGTTGCCGGTGGCGGCGCCCAATTCTGCGAGCGAGGAAAGCTCAGCCATCTTATGCAACCTTCTTGTTCTTGGCGTTCAGCGCGCCGACGTCGAGGGTGACGGGCTGCTGGGCGACATGCGGATGTTCCGTGCCTGCATAGACGCGGAGGTTCTTCATCTGGCGACGGCCGAGCGGCCCGCGCGGGATCATGCGTTCGACGGCCTTCTCGACGACACGCTCGGGGAAACGGCCCTCGAGCAGCTGGCGCGCGGTGCGCTCCTTGATGCCGCCGGGGTGACCGGTGTGCCAGTAATAGACCTTGTCGGTGAACTTCTTGCCGGTGAACACCACCTTGTCGGCATTGATGACGATGACGTTATCGCCGTCGTCGACATGCGGGGTGAAGGTGGGCCTGTGCTTGCCGCGAAGATGATTGGCGATGACAGTGGCGAGACGGCCGACGACGAGACCCTCGGCGTCGATCAGCACCCACTTCTTCACCACATCCGCAGGCTTCTGCGAAAAGGTTGCCATGGATTTCTGCTTTCGATTTTGACCTTCCGAAGAAGGCGTTTCTTGTTGCTTGGATTGGCGACAAGGCCCTTGCCCGCCGCCAATAACAAAACGGCGGCCTTTGCGGGCCGCTGCTTCGTGACGGCTTATAGGCGAGGGGAGTGGGCACGTCAAGGCGCAGGAAACGCACGTCTGCTCGTAAAGTGCAATAAAAACAAAGGTTTGATCAAAAGGTATTATTTTACCACATCGGCGGAGCGCTTCGGCGGGATCGAATAGGTGCCGGTCGCATGCGCTACCGTGTGTTCCTTCGGTCCGGCGACTATGTCGATATCGAACACCATCAGGCTCTTGCCCAGCTTCAGGATGCGGCAATGGCCGTCGATCGGGCCGGCCTCGGCCTTGCGGACGAAATTGATGTTGAGGTTGACGGTAACCGAAAGCGCATCCGGCCCGGCATGGCTGAGCACGCAGACATAGCCGCCAATGTCGGCCAGCGTGAACAGCGAGGGCCCGGACACCGTGCCGCCGGGCCGCAAATGCCGCTCGTCGGCATTGAGCCGCACCGTGCAGCCGCCCGGAAACACATCGAGCGCCTCATACGACGTGAACTCGTCGTTGAGCTGCGGGTAGACGCTGGCCATCAGCGCATTGACTTCAGCCGCCGTCAGCACCGGCTTGAGCTTATCCTGGGCGGGCATGTCGGTCTCTCGTTCTATGCCGGGCCTGTATGAACGCAATGATGCGCTTCTGGCAACACCTCTGGCGCAAGCGATGGGTGTTGATGAAACTCGATCCGATATTAGATAGTCTGGCGGCGCCCGGCGGAATCGCGGAGACCCTTGTCATGGCCGAAATCCTTTCGATCAAACCTGTTGCCATAGACGGGCCGGTCATCGCCGGGCTGGACAAGGGCGTGCTGCGCCTGACGCTCGCCAATCCGCCCGCCAATGCCTTGTCGCTTTCCGTCATGGCGGCATTGAGCGCCGAGCTCGACCGTGCCAAGGCCAACAAATCGGTCCGCGTCATCGTCCTGGCGGCCGCCGGGAAAGTCTTCTGCGCCGGTCACGATCTCAAGGAAATGACCGCGCGCCGCGCCGACGCCGACAAGGGCAAGGGGTTTTTCGAGCAGACATTTTCGGCTTGCGCGGCGTTGATGCAGCAGATCGTGCGCCATCCGCTCCCGATCATCGCCGAAGTCGATGGCCTCGCCACCGCCGCCGGGCTGCAGTTGGTTGCCAGTTGCGACCTCGCCATTGCCTCGCATGAAGCGACCTTCTGCACGCCGGGCGTCAATATCGGCCTGTTCTGTTCGACGCCAATGGTGGCGCTGTCGCGCAACGTGTCTCCCAAGCACGCCATGGAGATGCTTCTGACCGGCGAGACCATCGATGCGGCAACCGCCAAGGAATTCGGCCTGGTCAACCGCGTCGTGCCGCGCGAATACCTGAATCAGATCGTCACCAAATACGCGCAAACCATTGCCTCCAAATCATCTCTGGTGGTCAAGACCGGCAAGGAAGCCTTTTACGCGCAGGCCGAGATGGGGTTGGCGGACGCGTATGCCTATACCGGCCGCGTCATGGTCGAGAACATGCTGGCCCGCGACGCCGAGGAAGGCATCGGCGCCTTTATCGGCAAGCGTAAACCGGAATGGACGGACGAATAGGCTTTTCGACCCATGGAACCGCGCATCTCCATCATCACCATCGCCACCGACGATCTCGAGCGAGCCGTGCGCTTTTACGAGGGCATGGGCCTGAAGCGCCACGCCGGCATCACCGATGGCGTCGCTTTTTTCCAGATGGGCGGCGTCATTCTTGGCCTGTTTCCGCGCCAAAGCGCCGAAGAAGATTCAGGTCTCGCCTTCGCCGCAGCACCGTCGGCGGTCTACCTCGCTTACAACACCCGCTCCGATGCCGAGGTTGACGAGGTCTTGGCCGCAGCCGAGAAGGCCGGCGGCACAATCGTCAAGCCGGCCGGCCGCGCCTTCTGGGGCGGCTGGTACGGTTATTTCGCCGATGCCGACGGCCATGTCTGGGAAGTCGCACACAATCCGGCCTTCCCGATCGCGGATGACGGCACCATCTCGCTGCCGGACTGAGCGTCCGCATGGGCTATCGCAAGCAACTGACCCGGCTTAAGGCGCCTTATCTCAAACGCATCCTGATTGACCCCGAGCGCGTGGAAGATTGGGAAAAATATCCATGGAACCTGCCGCTGTTTCGCGGCCGTGGATTGGCGCTCGAATTCACCACGCCGATCACCATCATTGTCGGTGAAAACGGCACCGGCAAATCGACACTGCTGGAAGCCATCGGCGCGCTGGCCGGTTACGACGAGGCCGGCGGCGGCAAGGGCTATCGTCCGGTCGATCATTCCATCGCCATCGACAAGAGCGGTGCGGCACTGGCGAATACATTCCGCGGCCACTGGCTGCCAAAAGTCACCGCCGGTTGGTTCTTTCGTGCCGAATCTTTTTACTCGGTCGCGCGCTATCTCGACCAGGCGGCACTCGAAGACCCGTTCGGACCGCCGCCACCGGACTTTCTATCGTGGTCGCATGGCGAAGGGTTCATTCGCTTTTTCGAGGAGCGCTGCCGCCGGCAAGGCATCTACATCCTCGACGAGCCCGAAAGCGCGCTGTCGCCGTCGCGGCAGATCGAATTGTTGAAGATGCTGCGGCGCATGGACCAGTCAGGCACGGCGCAAGTGATCATGGCGACGCATTCGCCGCTGCTGATGGCTTGTCCCGGCGCGCGGCTCTTCCGAATCAGCCGTTTCGGCCTCGACCCCACAGATTTCACCGATACCGATCATTTTCGCATGATGCGCGACTTCTGCACGGACCCGCAGTCCTTTATGGAGGAAGCACTGAGGGAGACCGACGAGTGAATCACGATAGCTACGACAATGCCTATATCGGCGGCATCCTCAATTCTGTGAAGACCATCGCCATGGTCGGCGCGTCGGCCAACGATGTCAGGCCGAGCTTTTTCGTGCTGAAATATCTGCTGGCCAAGGGCTTTTCGGTGTTTCCGATCAATCCTGGGCAGGCCGGCAAGGAAATCCTCGGCCGCATGACCTATGCCAGCCTTGCCGATCTGCCGGAGCCGGTCGACATGGTCGACATCTTTCGCGCCTCTGCATCGGTGCCCGGCATTGTCGATGAGGTGCTGAAGCTCGACCCCTTGCCGAAGGTGATCTGGATGCAGCTTGGCGTGCGCGACGACGAGGCGGCCGCGCGTGCCGAGGCGGCCGGTATCAAGGTGGTGATGAACCGCTGCCCGAAGATCGAATATGGCAAGCTGTCGGGCGAGATCGGCTGGACCGGCGTCAACTCCGGTGTGCTTTCGTCGAAGAAGCCGCTGATGCGGTCGGGATTCCAGAGTTTCGGTGTGCGCCAGAAGTAAGGCAGTGAATGGTGAATGGTGAATAGAAGGATTTTCCTGGAAGCCGGGTAAAGCCGCATATGAGCGGCTTGCAATCAAGGTGGGACTGGCCGACTTTGCGACCACCATTCATCGCTCACCATTGACCATTTCATCATTCACACGTTTACCGCTCAGAGAGGTTTTCGATGACCCGCACGCCCGGTTTCAACACGCTCGCCGTCCATGCCGGCGCCAAGCCCGACCCGGCGACGGGCGCACGCGCCACGCCGATCTACCAGACGACCTCCTTTGTGTTCGACGATGCCGACCATGCCGCCTCGCTGTTCGGGCTGAAGGCCTTCGGCAACATCTACACCCGCATCATGAACCCGACCCAGGCGGTGCTGGAAGAGCGGATCGCGGCGCTCGAAGGCGGCACGGCTGCACTTGCCGTTGCTTCCGGCCATGCCGCACAGGTGATCGTGTTCCACAATCTCATGCGGCCTGGCGATAATTTCGTCGCCGCCACAAGGCTTTACGGTGGTTCGATCAATCAGTTCGGCCATGCCTTCAAGAATTTCGGCTGGGAGGTGCGTTGGGCCGACACCAACGACGTCTCCACCTTCGAAAGCCAGATAGACGACAAGACCAAGGCGATCTTCATCGAGAGCCTGGCCAATCCCGGCGGCACCTTCGTCGACATAGAGAAAATCGGCGACATCGCCCGCAAGCACGGCTTGCCGCTCATCGTCGACAACACGCTGGCCTCGCCCTATCTGGTGCGGCCGATCGAGCATGGCGCCGACATCGTCGTCCATTCGCTGACCAAGTTCATCGGCGGCCACGGCAATTCGATCGGCGGCGCCATCGTCGATGGCGGCACGTTTGACTGGTCGAAATCCGGCAAATATCCGATGCTGTCGGAGCCGCGCCCCGAATATGGCGGCCTTGTCCTGCACGAAACCTTCGGCAATTTCGCTTTCGCCATCGCCGCGCGCGTGCTTGGCCTGCGTGACATCGGCCCGGCGATTTCGCCGTTCAATGCCTTCCTGATCCTGACCGGGCTGGAGACCTTGCCGCTCAGGATGCAGCGCCATTGCGACAATGCGATCACCGTAGCCGGCTGGCTGTCCAACCACCCCAAGGTCGCCTGGGTCAACTATCCCGGCCTGCCCAGCGACAAGAACAACGCGCTGCAGAAGAAATACTCGCCGGAAGGCGCCGGTGCTGTCTTCACCTTCGGCCTGAAGGGCGGCTACGACGCAGGCATCAAGTTCGTCGAGGCGCTCGAACTGTTCTCGCACCTCGCCAATGTCGGCGATACCAAGTCGCTGGTCATCCATCCGGCATCGACCACGCATCGCCAGCTTTCCGACGAGCAGAAGGTCAAGGCGGGTGCGGGACCGGACACGGTCCGGCTTTCCGTCGGCATCGAGGATGTCAACGACATCGTCGCCGACCTGGAACAGGCTTTGGCCAAGGTTTGATTTTTTTAGTGAGTAGTGAGTAGTGAGTAGTAGTCGGTATTCACTAGTTAGCAGTGATTAGTGATCAGCCACCCGCTCGAGGGAGCGCTTTCCGCTCACTACTCACTACTCACTGCACTACTCACTAGTCACTAATCTGTTGGAGGCAAACCCTGTCCGCGCATTACCTGGCCATATTGACCGACAGCGTCGACGCCGAACATGGCGCCCCGGCGCCGGATCGTCTGATTGCGGGCGATCCGAAATTCCGCACCTGGAATGTCGAGGAGCGCAATGGCCGCCTCTATGCCGGCATCTGGGAAGCGACGCCGGGCAAATGGCGCATCGAATATGACGAATGGGAGTTCTGCCACATCCTGTCCGGCGTCTCGGTGGTTGCCGAGGACGGCGGCGAGGCCCGCACGGTGCGCGCCGGCGACAGCTTCGTGCTCAGGCCAGGCTTCAGGGGCAGCTGGGAAGTGCTTGAAACGACCCGCAAGGAGTATGTGATCAAGCTCTGATCTCGCGGTGCAAGGGTTCTGGCCCAGCGATCCGATCTCGACATAGTGTATGACTAAGTCATACACTATGCTATAGAGTGAGGATCGGAAGGATGCGACCATGCGAACGACCCAACCGCTGACCATCACCCTGCCGCACGACCTCGCGCAGATGGTGAAGGATAAGGTTTCCTCAGGCAAATACGCCAGCGAAAGCGAAGTTATCCGCGATGGCTTGCGCACCCTGGTAGCGCGCGATTCCGCCATGCAGCGTTGGCTACTGGAGGAAGTGGTGCCGACCCTTGAGGATGCTCGCGCGCATCCCGAGCGCCTTTTGACGGCCGAAGAGGTACGCAAGAACCTTTCCGACTACGCTCGAAAAGTCACTGCAAGGCCGCGCACCGGTGCATGAAACATCGGGTGAGGTTTCACGCCGCGGCACAGCAAGACATTGCCGAGTTGCTGGCCGAATTAGCGCCAAGGGCGGGCGTCGATACGGCGCTGAACTTTGTCGGACGGATTGTTGATTATTGCCTGAGCTTCGAGACATTTCCCGAGCGGGGCACACGTCATGACGAGATTGCTCCTGGCTTGCGCACCGTTGGCTGGCGCCGTCGCGCTACCATTACATTTGAAGTCACCGGTGACAGGGTGATCATACTGCGGATTCTCTACGCCGGGCGTACGCTTGAGCTTTCCGGCGAGGATTGAGCCAAGGGGCTGGTTGCCGCCTGCATAGAACCCCCATCCTCGCGTCAGAACCCGACGGCGAGCTTTTCCAGCCCATGGAAATGATAGGTGTCGCGGAAGCGCGGCTCCTCCGCAAGATGGAGTTGCGGCTGCCGCTTGAACAGGGTTTTCAGCGACACCTGCAACTCCAGCCGCGCCAGCGGCGCACCGATGCAGAAATGGATACCGGCGCCGAACGAGACATTCTTCTGGTCTGGTCGGCCGGGCCGGAAGGCGCCAGGTTCGGCAAGGGCAAGCGGATCATGATTGGCCATGCCGAGCAGCAGGCCGACCGTCTCCCCCGGTTGTACGACAACCCCGGATGTCACCTCGACCTCCTGATAGGCGTAGCGGGTGAACATGTGCAGCGGCGCGTCGAAGCGCAGGCACTCCTCGACCGTCGCAGCGGTTGCTTCCGGCGAGGTGAAGAAACGGCCGGGGTCGCCGCCTTGCGCCAGCAACGTGCGCACGGCGTTGCCGGTTTGATGGACGGTCGCCTCGTGGCCGGCATTGAGCAACAGAACGGCGGACGAGACCAACTCGTCTTCCGACAGCTTCTGGCCATCCTCCTGCGCCGCGATCAGCAGCGACAGCAGGTCGTCGCCAGGCTTCTTGCGCCGCTCGGTGACATAGCGGCGCAAAAAGTCGGAAAAATCGCGCGCGGCGCGATTGGCCGCTTCCTCGGTCTCGCGCGTCCGGCCATGCATGTACATGGCCACCATCCGGTGCGACCAGTCGAGCAGTTGCGGCCCCATTTCGACCGGCACACCGAGCATTTCGGCGATGATGGTGATCGGCAAAGGCGCGGCGAAGCTGGGCAATAGATCGACCTGGCGCGGTTCGAAACGGTCGATCAGTTCATTGGCCAGCGCTTCGACGCGCGGTCTCAGCTGCTCTACCTGGCGCGAGACGAAGGCGCGGTTGACCAGGGTTCTGAGCCTGGTGTGCACCGGCGGCTCCAGCTCCAGCATCGAATTGCTCTCGATGCCGTCGAAAGCGGCCAAATGCGAGCGATCCTCGCCGATGCCGCGGCTGTCGGGAATGCCGGCCGGGTTCTGGCGACCGAAGCGGCGGTCGCGCAACAGCCGGTTGACGTCGTCGAAGCCGCCAAAGCACCAGAAGCCGAATTCCTCCCAGAAGAAGGCATTCGATGCGCCATGCAGGACGGCATAGGCGTCGTAGGGGTTCTGGAAAAACGCCGGTTCGTGCGGATCGAGCCGCAGGCGGCGCGTGGCTGGATCAAAGGCGAGGTAGGGCGGCATGGATGTGGTCATGCCAGACCATTACCGCGGCTTGCCGGCTTGGTGCCAGACCGGATGTTGGCACCCGACGGCCCTATGGATTGAGCCAACCGAGGCGGACCTCGGCGAAGTACCGAAGTCTAATCCTCGCAATGCCTGGCAATATGCACGCGGCGCCAGCTGGTCGAGCCTTCCTGCACCACCACCCGGCGCGCCATCCTCTGGTATGACGGCGCTATCTGGGTGACGTGCCGCCGCTCGGGCCGCACCAGCACTTCATGGGCGACGCTCTCATATTCGGCCGGCAGCACAACCCGGCGGGTGCGCTCCGGTTCAACCACCACTGTTTCGGCCACACGCGCGTAGCGGGCCTTGCGCCACACCTTGCACAGCACCTTGCGGCCGTGGATGACGCGCCATTCCCAGGCATAGCCGCCATCGTCGACCTGGACCGTGCGGTAAACGGTGCGGGTTCTCGCCGGTACGATGTCATAGGTGACTCGGGGCGGCGCGATCTGCTCGACGCGCTCCATGGTGCCATAGATCGGCGGATCATAGTGGACCAACTGCCCGCCGGGACTGACCATGACGTCTTCATAGACGGTGCCATAGAGCGCCGGCCTGTGCACCGGCTCATAGCATTCGGCGGCCCGGCCGCCGGCGACCGCATCGGACGCCATGCCGAGACCGGCAAGGCCGGAAATGGCGAGGCAAACAGTTTTCCTGATCATGGCACTCCCCCTGTTTGAACGCGAGAAGGTGAGGTTCAACGTTGAACTGTAGGGGAAGGTTTTCCGGGGGAAAGCGGTTTCGCCGCGTTTCGTTAAGCGACGCGGTTAAGGAATTGCTACACCGCAAAAACGCCGCTGGCCGCGTTCGGACTTTCCCTTGCGCGGAAACCTTGATTCGACTTAACCAGATGGCTAGGAGAGGCGGCCTTGCGCTAGGGTGAGCCGGCATCCTATTTACATTCTAACCGTCAAGAACCGATTCTGCCCGATGTTCCGGCGCCGGAATCCCCATCTCCAAAAAGGGTAGTCCATGAAGAACCCCGTCGAAACCTACATGAACCTCGTTCCGATGGTGGTCGAGCAGACCAATCGCGGCGAGCGGGCCTACGACATTTTCTCGCGCCTGCTGAAAGAGCGCATCATTTTCATCACCGGCCCGGTCGAAGACGGTATGGCGACGCTGGTTTGTGCACAGCTTTTGTTCCTCGAGGCCGAGAACCCGAAGAAAGAGATCAATCTCTACATCAACTCGCCGGGCGGCGTGGTGACCTCGGGCATGGCGATCTACGACACCATGCAGTTCATCAAGCCGGCGGTGTCGACGCTGTGCATCGGCCAGGCGGCGTCGATGGGCTCGCTGCTTCTGACCGCCGGCCACAAGGACATGCGTTTTGCCACGCCGAACGCCCGTATCATGGTTCACCAGCCTTCCGGCGGTTTCCAGGGCCAGGCCTCCGACATCGAGCGGCACGCGCAGGACATCATCAAGCTGAAGCGCCGCCTCAACGAGGTCTACGTCAAACACACCGGTAAGAGCTACGAAGACATTGAAAAGACGCTTGACCGCGACCATTTCATGACAGCCGACGAAGCCAAGGATTTCGGCCTCATCGACAAGGTCATTTCGTCGCGCGAGCCGGTCGAAGGCGCTGCGGCATAAGCGCTGCATGGCAGTTGCGTGGCTGGATAACGCGCTTTTGCTGGGATTTGCGGCATTTCGGCCACAATTGGCTGTTCCCTCGGTGGATGGGATTGCCTACGTTAAGGCTATGTTGATTTTCGACGGCTTAGCTTTGTGCAGGGTTGGCGCGAATCATTGCGACGTTTTCTGATTTGTGTTTCGTACGGAATGCGTTGCGGGAGCCGGGACACTGGCGGCGGCGAATTCCCGCGATAGATAGAATATGCGCCCTTTCAGCCAGACCATCGGCGGGCGGCCATGAAAGGACAGGAAAATGAGCAAAGTCGGCAACAACAGCGGTGATTCGAAGAACACGCTTTATTGCTCGTTTTGCGGCAAAAGCCAGCACGAGGTGCGCAAGCTGATCGCCGGCCCAACGGTGTTCATCTGCGACGAGTGCGTCGAGCTATGCATGGACATCATCCGCGAGGAGAACAAGACCTCGATGGTGAAGTCGCGCGAGGGCGTGCCGACCCCGCAGGAGATCCTGAAGGTTCTCGACGACTATGTCATCGGCCAGCCCTACGCCAAGCGCGTGCTGTCGGTGGCTGTCCACAACCACTACAAGCGCCTGGCGCATGCCGGCAAGAACAACGACGTCGAATTGGCGAAGTCCAACATCCTGCTGATCGGCCCGACCGGCTGCGGCAAGACGCTGCTTGCCCAGACGCTGGCCCGCATCATCGACGTGCCCTTCACCATGGCCGACGCGACGACGCTGACCGAAGCCGGTTACGTCGGCGAGGACGTCGAAAACATCATCCTGAAGCTGCTGCAGTCGGCCGACTACAATGTCGAGCGCGCCCAGCGCGGCATCGTCTACATCGATGAAATCGACAAGATTTCGCGCAAGTCCGACAACCCATCGATCACCCGCGACGTGTCGGGCGAGGGTGTGCAGCAGGCGCTTCTGAAGATCATGGAAGGCACCGTTGCCTCCGTGCCGCCGCAGGGCGGCCGCAAGCATCCGCAGCAGGAGTTCCTGCAGGTCGACACCGCCAACATCCTGTTCATCTGCGGCGGCGCCTTCGCCGGGCTGGACAAGATCATCTCGGATCGCGGCAGGAAGACTTCCATCGGCTTCGGCGCCATCGTGGCTTCGCCCGAGGATCGTCGCACCGGCGACGTGTTCCGCCTGGTCGAGCCCGAGGATCTCTTGAAGTTCGGCCTCATCCCCGAGTTTGTCGGCCGTCTGCCGGTCCTGGCGACGCTTGAAGACCTCGACGAGCCGGCGCTGATCCAGATCCTGACCGAGCCGAAGAACGCGCTGGTCAAGCAGTATCAGCGGCTGTTCGAGATGGAGAGTGTCGACCTGACCTTCCATGAGAATGCGCTGTCGGCGATCGCCAAGCGCGCCATCGAGCGCAAGACCGGCGCCCGTGGCCTGCGCTCGATCATGGAAGCAATCCTGCTCGACACCATGTTCGAACTGCCCGCTCTGGAAGGCGTGCGCGAAGTGGTGATTTCGGAAGAAGTGGTGACCGGCAGCGCCCGGCCGCTCTACATCTATTCCGAGCAGAAGGAAAAGAAGGGCAACGTCAGCGCCTGATCTGGCATCTGGCCTAACCTTTTTATGGAACGGCGCCCGCGGGGCGCCGTTTTGCTGTGGTGAGGTACCGATCCTTGTGACGGAGTGGATGAACGAACGTGTCGACCCTTGATCTTTGCCTCTCGTGCATCCAACTAACATCGGAAGGCCGAGGTGCCGAATTCTGTGCTGTAAAACTCCCGTCACAAACGGTGGTAGGCGGAACGATCCCCGGTCGTTAATATGAGATTCGCGGTTGGCTCAATTAGCGGCCGCGACATGAAAGGTTGGACAATGGCCAAAATATCCAAGGCTCCCAGCGACGGCGTCTTCGCAGTCCTCCCACTGCGCGACATCGTGGTGTTCCCGCACATGATCGTTCCGCTCTTTGTCGGGCGTGAAAAGTCGATCAAGGCGCTGGAAGAGGTTATGGGTCAGGAAAAGCAGATCCTGCTTGCCACCCAGATGAATGCCGCCGATGACGATCCCGAGCCCGATGCGATCTTCGACATCGGCACGCTCGCCAATGTGCTGCAATTGCTGAAGCTGCCCGACGGCACCGTCAAGGTGCTGGTCGAAGGCGCTTCGCGTGCCAAGATCGTCTCGTTCACCGACCGTCCGGACTTCCACGAAGCTACCGCCACGGCGCTGGTCGAGCCGGAGGAGGAAGAGGTCGAGGTCGAGGCGCTCGCCCGTTCGGTCGTCACCGACTTCGAAAACTACGTCAAGCTGAACAAGAAGATCTCGCCTGAAGTGGTGGGCGCCGCCAGCCAGATCGACGACTATTCCAAGCTCGCCGATACGGTTGCCTCGCACCTCGCCATCAAGATCCCCGAGAAGCAGGAGATGCTGGCCACGCTGTCCGTCAAGGAACGGCTGGAAAAGGCGATGGGCTTCATGGAAGCCGAAATCTCCGTCCTGCAGGTGGAGAAGCGCATCCGCTCGCGCGTCAAGCGCCAGATGGAGAAGACGCAGCGCGAATATTACCTCAACGAGCAGATGAAGGCGATCCAGAAGGAGCTCGGCGAAGGCGAGGACGGCCGCGACGAGGCCGCCGAGATCGAGGCGCGCATCAAGAAGACCAAGCTCTCCAAGGAGGCCCGCGAAAAGGCGGAAGCCGAGTTGAAGAAGCTGCGGACGATGTCGCCGATGTCGGCGGAATCGACCGTCGTGCGCAATTATCTCGACTGGATCCTGTCGATCCCGTGGGGCAAGAACTCCAAGGTCAAGCAGGACCTGGCGTTTGCGCAGAACGTGCTCGACACCGATCATTTCGGCCTCGATAAGGTCAAGGACCGCATCGTCGAGTATCTCGCCGTGCAAAGCCGCCAGAAGAAGCTGAAGGGGCCGATCCTGTGCCTCGTCGGCCCTCCCGGCGTCGGCAAGACCTCACTCGGCAAGTCGATCGCCAAGGCGACCGGCCGCGAGTTCATCCGCATGGCGCTTGGCGGCGTGCGTGACGAGGCCGAGATCCGTGGCCACCGCCGCACCTATATCGGCTCGATGCCCGGCAAGGTCATCCAGTCGATGAAGAAGGCCAAGAAGTCCAACCCGCTCTTCCTGCTCGACGAGATCGACAAGATGGGCCAGGACTTCCGCGGCGATCCGTCATCGGCCTTGCTCGAGGTGCTCGATCCCGAGCAGAACTCGACGTTCATGGACCATTACCTCGAGGTCGAATACGACCTGTCGAGCGTGATGTTCGTGACGACGGCGAACACACTGAACATCCCTGCGCCCCTGATGGACCGCATGGAGATCATCCGTATCGCCGGCTACACCGAGGACGAGAAGATCGAGATCGCCAAGCGTCACCTGATGCCCAAGGTGATCCGCGATCATGCCCTGCAGCCGAAGGAATTCTCCGTCGGCGAGGACGCGATCCGCGGCATCATCCAGACCTACACCCGTGAAGCGGGCGTCAGAAGCCTGGAGCGCGAGCTGATGAAGCTCGGGCGCAAGGCGGTGACCGAGATCCTGAAGACGAAGAAGAAGACGGTGAGCATCACGGCGGCGAACCTCGCCGATTACCTCGGTGTTCCGCGCTTCCGCTTCGGCCAGGTCGAGGCTGACGATCAGGTCGGTGTCGTCACCGGTCTTGCCTGGACGGAAGTCGGCGGCGAGCTGCTGACGGTCGAAGGCGTCATGATGCCCGGCAAGGGCCGCATGACGGTGACCGGCAATCTGCGCGACGTGATGAAGGAATCGATCTCGGCGGCGGCCTCTTATGTCCGCTCGCGGGCCATCGATTTCGGCATCGAGCCGCCGCTGTTCGACAAGCGTGACATCCACGTCCACTTGCCCGAAGGCGCCACGCCGAAGGACGGTCCGTCTGCAGGTGCTGCCATGGCGACAGCCATCGTGTCTGTCATGACGGGGATTCCGGTCCGGGCCGATGTGGCGATGACTGGCGAGATAACGCTTCGCGGCCGCATCTTGCCGATCGGCGGCCTCAAGGAGAAGCTGCTCGCCGCATTGCGCGGCGGCATCAAGAAGGTGCTGATCCCGGAAGACAACGCCAAGGATCTGGCGGAGATACCGGACAATGTGAAGAACGGTATGGAGATCATTCCGGTCTCACGTGTCGGCGAGGTTCTGAGGCACGCGTTGGTGCGCATGCCGGAGCCGATCGAGTGGGTCGAGCCGGTCAATCCGCCGGCTTCCACCGATACCGTTGACGATGCTGGAAAGTCGCTTGCACATTAGAAACTACTAAAGTTGCAGTGCACAAAGAGAGAGCCGGGCCTTGAGCCCGGCTTTTTCATGTGAAAAACCCACCTTTTCCGGGCTTTTTTCAACTTATTTCCGGCTTTTTGACTTGGGTTTGCGAGCGCTTCTTTCTAAAGTCCCTCTCCTGCCGGATGAGTCGAAAGTTCCGGTTTTCTCATGGAAGGGAATTTTTATGAACAAGAACGAACTGGTTTCCGCTGTCGCTGAATCCGCGAGCATTTCGAAGGGTGACGCACAGTCGGCGGTTGAGGCGGTGTTCTCCGTCATCACTGGCGAACTGAAGAAGGGCGGCGATGTACGGCTCGTCGGCTTCGGAAATTTCACCGTCTCCAAGCGTGCGGCATCGACTGGCCGCAACCCGCAGACTGGCGCGGAAGTGAAGATTCCGGCGCGTACCGTGCCGAAGTTCTCGGCCGGCAAAGGCCTCAAGGACGCGGTCAACTAAAAATTTTTTCAGAGAATGTTGAAAAGCCGGGTTCGCCCGGCTTTTCTTTTGCCTCGATGGCGGCAGGCCGTCAGCCCGCTGAGGCGCGCCTTCAGCCCACCGGCGCATCCGCGCGCATCAGGCCTTCCTGCTTGAGGTCCGCCCACAGCGCCGCGGGCAGCTTGGCATCGAGCAGGGCGCGGTTGCTTTCGACTTCACTCGGCCGCTGGCCGCCGGGGATGACCGACACCACGGAAGGGTGCAGCAGCGGAAACTGCAGCGCCGCCTCGATCAGCCTGACGCCATGGCGCTCGCAGACGGCCTCGATGCGCCCGACGCGTTCCATGATGTCACTTGGCGCCTCGGAGTAATTGTAATAGGCGCCTGGCTTCGGCCCAGTCGCCAGGATGCCGGAATTGTAAGGACCGCCGAGAACGATGCCGATGCCGCGTTGCTCACAGAGCGGCAGTAAGGTGGCAAGCGCTTCCTGTTCCAGCAGCGTGTAGCGCCCGGCCAGCAGGAACAGGTCGAAGTCGCCACGCTCCGCCAGCGTCTGGCAAACCTCCCATTCGTTGATGCCGCCGCCGAAGGCCTTGATCACGCCCTGGTCGCGCAGCGCAACCAGTCCGTTGTAGCCCGAGGCCATGAATTCCTCGATGCGCTGGTCTGACGCCTCCTTGCTGCCATGGGTGAAGATGTCGAGGTCATGGACGAAAAGGATGTCGATGCGGTCGACGCCAAGCCGTTCCAGCGACGCCTCGAACGAGCGCATGACGCCGTCGTAGCTGTAGTCGTAGACCTCCTTGCGCGTCGGTGTGTCGAAGAACTTGCCGATGCCGGTTCGTTCCTCCGGCGGGCAGGCGCGCAACAGGCGACCGACCTTGCTCGACAGCACATAATCGTCGCGCTTCCTGCCGCGCAGGAAGGCATTGAGCCGTGTTTCGGCAAGGCCCAGGCCATAGAGCGGCGCGGTGTCGTAGTAACGGCAGCCGGTCGCCCACGCCGCCTCCAGCGTGGCGTTGGCATCCGCGTCGGGGACGGCGCGGTAAAGGTTGCCGAGCGGCGCGCTGCCGAAGCCAAGCTCGGTGAAGTCGAGGCCGCCATTGCCGATGCGGTCGAAATGCCGTGTCTTCATGTCGTGCTGATTTCCTGGATTGATTGTCTGACATGACACTATCACGCCGCTGGCTCAGCAAAAGCCGCCATGGCCGTTGGACAGGCATTTTCGCGGTGATAGCATGAACAAAAACAAGCCTTTTTGCGAAAGCGCGCAACCCGAAATCACCGGCCACAAACCCAGCCGGACAGATGGGACTCTCATGACGAATGCCGGCTCGGATATGTTTTCGACCGCCCTGCAAGAGCTGGGCGCCGTACTGGCGCGCGTCGACGAAGCCGGCATCTACACCGCCTGCGAAACCCTGGCCCGCGCGCAAAAGATCGTCGTCTATGGCTGCGGCCGCGAGGCCTTGCAGCTCAAGGGTTTCGCCATGCGCCTCTATCACCTTGGCCTTGAGGTGTCGGTGGTCGGCGACATGAACACGCCACCGCTTGGCCTAGCCGATGTCTTCCTGGTCAGTTCCGGCCCGGGCGAGACGACGACGGTGCTTACCTTGATGCAAGTCGCCCGCCAGGCCGGCGCCACCGTGCTTTTGCTCACCGCCGAGGCAGGCAGTAGTGCGGTCGCGCTTGCCGACTTCACCTTGCTGATCCCGGCGCAGACCATGGCGCGTGACCAGGGGCCACAAAAGACATCGCTGCTGCCGATGGGCTCGGTCTTCGAAGGGGCGCTGTTCCTGCTGTTCGAGGTGATGGTGCTGAAGCTCAAGGCGCTGACCGGCCAGTCGTCCGAGGCCATGCGCACCCGCCACACCAACATGGAATAGATCATGCGCTACGAACTGATGTTGCCGCACCAGATCCGCAAGGCGATCGCCGAGAACTGGCCGGTCGCTCTCCCGCTCGGCGTGCTCGAATATCACGGCGAGCACATGGCTGTCGGCATGGACACGCTGGCCGTCGTCAAGACGCTGGAGCTCTACGAGAAGGAGGCCGACATCGTCATCCTGCCGGCTTTCTACTACGGTGCGGCGAGCTATGTGGTGGCAGCACCTGAAGGCAACGGCTCGGTGCAGGTCGGCGGCAACCAGCTGGCGCCGTTCGCCGAAGAATTGTTCTACAGCCTGCTGCGCATCGGCTTTCGTAACATCAACGCCATCATACACCACCAGACCGAGAACTTTGCCGCCGGCATGCCGACCGATCTCGCCTTCAAGGCCGCCGGCCGCCAGGCGATCTTCCGCTTCCTCGAGAAGCAGCGCGGCGAGGGCTGGTGGGGCTCAGACGGGATGGCCGATTATTATGCCGGGCACGCCGCCGGCGAGAATTTCTTCAACTGGGTGCAGGTGCACCCGCTAATGTCGGCTGCCATGAACGGGAAGTATCCGTTCGATCATGCCGGCATCGGCGAGACGTCGCTGATGCTGGCGCTGTGTCCGGAAGCGGTCGATGCCGGGCGTTTTGCGGACAATACAAGCTGGTACACGGCGAGTGCCAAGGACGCCTCGGCGGAGCTTGGGCAGAAGGGCGTCGCGATGATCATGGATCATCTCACGGAAATCCTGAGGCGCTAGCTACGAGACTGTCGGGCGGCTTTCGTATTTTCGTTATCTTAGGGTGTGCGCCGCGTCGCTTCGCTCCTTGCTTCGCCCTAGGATGACGAAGCGATGGGGGGCTGCCTCTCGCCTACTTCACCGCCCCAGCCGTCATGCCCATGATCAGATACCGCTCAAGCGCAATCCCGATGACCGCCAGCGGTGCGATCGCGGCGGTGGCAAGAGCCGCCATCGACCACCAGTTGATGCCTTGCGAGCCGGTCTGGCTCGCCACCATGACCGGGATGGTCTTGGCGTCGGTCGAGGTCAGCAGCGCGGCGAAAAAATACTCGTTCCAGCACAGCACCATCGCCAGGATGAAAGCGGCGACCATGCCCGGCAGCGCAATCGGCATGACGATGCGGAAAAAAGCGCCCCAGATCGACAGGCCGTCGACCAGCGCTGCCTCCTCGAGCTCGACCGGGATCGAGTTGAACTGGTCGCGCATGATCCAGATGACGATCGGCAGCACCATCAGCGTGTAGAGCAGGATCAGGCCGATGCGTGTGTCGAGCAGGCCGACCTCGCGGTAGAGCACCAGGAAGGGCAGGGCCAGCACCACCGGCGGTAGGATCAGCTGCGACAGGAAGAAGAAGGAGATGTCCTCGTTCTTGAACCAGGCGAACTGATAGCGGTAGCGGGTCAGCCCATAGGCGGCGAGGCTGCCAATGACGATGGCGAGGCTCGACGCACCGACCGAGGTGATGACCGAATTCATGAAGCGCTTGAAAAACTCCTCCCGCACCGTCGAGGTCTGGAAGATCGAATCCGGCGACAGGCCGAGCGAGCGCCAGCCCTTCCAGTCCGGCTGGAAGTCGACGAACGGGATGAGGTGTCCTTGCGTGACGTCGACCGCGGTCTTGAACGAGGTGGTGATGGTCCAGTAGATCGGGAACAGGCAGATGAAGGCCCAGAACGCCAGCGCGCCATAGATGAAGATGCGATTGGCCAGAAAACCCAGCGGTGAGCGGATTTCCGAGGCAGCATAGTCGGTGGTCTGGACGCTCATTGTGCCTCGTCAGTTCACGTTGCGCACGAAGCGATTGGCGAATTTCAACAGCCAGGTCACGAACACGACGATGATGACGAGATAGGCCATCGCCAGCATGGTGCCGTAGCCGACATTCGAACGGTCGCGGTATTCGCGGTAGATGAAGCTCGACACTGAATCCGTGGCGCCGCCGGGGCCGCCGGAGGTGACGGTAATGATGATGTCGGCAAGCTTCAGCTTGAAGATGATGCGCAGGATCACCGCCGTGACCGACACCGGCAGCATCAGCGGGAAGGTGACCTGCCAGAAAGTCTGCCAGGGCGTGGCGCCATCGACGCGCGCCGCTTCCAGCACGTCGCGCGACATCGCCTGCAGGCCGGCAAGCAGCATGATCATCATGAACGGGATGAAGGTCCAGGCGTCGAGCACCATGATCGAGATGCGGGCGGTGATCGGGTTGGAGAAGAAGGCGGGGTTTTCCCAGCCGAAATGGCGCGCCAGCGTCGCCGCCGGCCCGAAACGGTACTCCATCAGCGATTTGCCGATCATCCACGACACCGCGACCGGCGACAGCATCAGCGGCATCAGGAAGACGACTCGGAAGAATTTGCGCGCCCGGATCTGCGCGTTGAGCAGCAGCGCCAGGCCGAAGGCAATCACATACTCAACCAGCACGGCGAGCACATAAAGCACCATGTTGAACAGCGCGTTGCGGTAGTAGGGATCGGCCAGCATCTGCCAGAAATTGTCGAGCCCGTTGAACTTGCGGCCGGAAAAGGACGACAGGTTCCAGTCGGTCAGCGCGATATAGAAGCCGAACAGCGTCGGGAAGATCACCATGGCGATGGTGAACAGCAGCGCCGGCAGCAGGAACAGCGCGCGCTGGCCGTCCTCGCCGCGCGTCAGCACCTGGCCGATGCCAAGCGTCACGCCCCACAGAACATAGGCGTAGACGATCGGACGCCAGGTCTCGAAGCCGAGCGTGGTGATCTCGTTCTTGTAGAGGATCTCAAACGCGATCACCGCCAGCAGGCCAAGCGTGGCGGCCGCCATCAGGGCAAAACCCGCCCGCTTGCGGGCCGGCGAGATCAGATCGGCTGGGCCGGCGTTGGCCGGCCATACATTGGTGGTCTGGTCAGCCACGCGTCCCCGTCCGTTTAAAAAATCAAGCCTGCGACCGGCCCGAGCCGGTCAGGTCCGGCGGCTTGCACCGCCGGACCTGTTGTCACGATAGGATCAGCCTACACGCCGAGCGAGGCCTTGTAGAGCTTGATCTGGTTTTCGCGGCCGATCTGGTCGGTCAGCTTCTCCCAGGCCGCGGCAATGGCGTCGGCGCCTTCCTGCGCCTTCATCTTGCCGGCGAATGTGTTGGCCAGAATGTCCTCGGCAGCCGAATAGTACTGGAAGATGCCGGGGATGCGCGGTTCGATCGCCGCGTTCGGATGGTTGTAGCTGTCGGCTTCCGACTTCAGATACGAGGTGATGAACGCCTCGTCGTAGCCTGCCGCCACCCATTCGGGAATGTCGAAATGCGAGTTGCGGTAGGGCTGGAAGCCGGACGGATACATCGCCGTCCAGATTGACAGGTCCTTGCCGCCGAGATGAGCGGCGGCCGACCATGCCGCTTTTTTCTTCTTTTCGTCCGTATCGACGCGGGCCATGACATAGACGCCCCAGCCGAGATAGGCACAGTTTGGCGCATAGTTCGGGCCGCTGGCGAGTTTGTCCCAGGCGCCGGTCTTGGCATTGTAGACGTCGTCGGATCCCGGCAGGATCGAGAAGCCGGTGACGTCGCCGATGACCGAGCTATCGTTGGTCTTGACGTTGGAGCCGACGTCGCCCCACCAGGTGACCATCGAACCGGTGCCGGCCAGGAACTGCTGGAAGGCTGTCGTGTTCGGGTCGGCGTTGATCTGGTCGGCGGGCTCCGACGGCAGCGCGTCGATGACGTCCTGGATGGCGCGCACCCAGGCCGGATTGTTGATGCGCGGCTTCATCGTGTCGGCATCGAACAGCCAGGCCTTGTCGTCGGGATGCTTGGCATAGGCGGTGGCGCGGCTGCCGAGGAAGTAGAAGCCGAAACCGCCCCAGGCCTTGGGCGCATCGAGATAGCCGAAGACGTCCTGATCCTTGAACTTCTTGCCCTTGAGGAATTTTGTGACGGCCTGGACTTCCTGCCAGGTCTTCGGCACACCCCATTCGGTGGCCGCGCCGCCGTCCTTCCACGCCTTGGCGAGGTCGGCATCGGCAAAAACGTCGGTGCGGTAATTGAAGTTGTGCGCATCGCCATCGACGGTGATCCGGTACTGCTTGCCGTCCCAGGTGCCGACCGGCGGCTGCAGATAGGCCACGACATCCTTCATGTCGATCTGCTCTTTGACCCAGTCGGGCATCTCGGACGTCAGGCCCTTGCCGCAGACATCGCCTTCGAAGGGCGCGCCCATCTCGATGATATCGAAGTCGACGGTGCCGGTGGCGATCGACTGCTGCAGGCGGGCATTGTAGTCGGCCTGCGCCAGGTCGATCCAGCTGATCTTGGCGCCGGTATAGGCCTCCCACGGCTTCAGGAAACCGCGGAACAGCACATTGTGCAGGTTCTGGTTGTTGAGGCCCATGAAGGTGAGCTCGACGCCGGCGAATTCGCCTTCCTTGACGTTGGCCTTGGTGGCTTCCAGGCAGAGTTCGCCGACCTTCTGGAAATCGGCATCCGTCGGCTGACCCTTGCCGACGCCGGGGATCTGCAGAATTTTGGAGCGTAGCTCGCTGGCGGCTTCAGCCGGGCGGGTGAAAGCGCCGAGCCCAGCGCCCGATGCGGCGGCGATCGCGGCCATCGAGGCCGCGCCTTTGAGTATGTCACGCCGGGTGGCACCCGCGCGGACGAGTTTTTCGTACAGACCGACTCTCATCTATTCCTCCCAGAACAACAGTCGTGAATTAAAATGCCAATCCCTCCGACGCCGAAACGTCGGCGGTTCTCCTTTATCATACGGGGACGTGGGACCCCACCCTGCGTCGCCTGGAGCTCCGATTTCCGGATAAAAATCCGACTGCCGGATTGGCAACAGCTAATATTTGCGTAATCGATTACCTTGTCAACACGAATGGCTTTTTATCGATAACATACCGACTTGCCCTTGCCGTTGGCAATGGCTAGCTTCACCGCGAGAAAAGGGGGGACGATGGCTCAAGTCGCGATCAGCAATGTGGCCAAGGCGTTCGGAACCGTCAAGGTCCTGCACGAGGTCAGCGTCGATATCGCCGATGGCCAGTTCGTGGTGTTGGTCGGCCCGTCGGGCTGCGGCAAGTCCACGCTGCTCAGGATGGTGGCCGGGCTGGAGACCGTCTCCGGCGGCACGATCGCCATTGGCGAGCGCATCGTCAACAATCTGCCGCCGGCCAAGCGCGACATCGCCATGGTGTTCCAGAACTACGCGCTCTATCCGCACAAGACGGTGGAGCAGAACATGGCGTTTGCGCTGAAGCTGCGCAAGACCGATCCAGCCGTGGTCGCCGAGCGGGTCAAGCGCGCCGCCGACATTCTCGACCTCAATCCGTACCTGAAACGTTATCCGCGCCAGCTATCCGGCGGCCAGCGCCAGCGCGTCGCCATGGGCCGCGCCATCGTGCGCAATCCGCAGGTCTTCCTGTTCGACGAGCCGCTCTCCAATCTCGACGCCAAGCTGCGCGTGCAGATGCGCACCGAGATCAAGGAACTGCACCAGCGGCTGAAGACCACCACCATCTACGTCACCCACGATCAGATCGAGGCCATGACCATGGCCGACAAGATCGTGGTCATGCGCGACGGCCGCATCGAGCAAGTCGGCGCGCCGTTGGAATTGTTCGACCGGCCGGCCAATCTGTTTGTCGCCGGCTTCATCGGCTCGCCGTCGATGAACCTGCTCAAAGGCGTGGTGCGCAAGGGCGACAAGGTCGAGATAGCAGGCACGCTGTTCCCGATTGCGGCCGGCAGCGCCGCCAAGGAGGGCCAGGCCGTGGTCTATGGCGTGCGGCCCGAGCATCTCGAAATTCATCCCGACGGCGTGCCGGCAAAAATCTCGGTGGTCGAACCGACCGGTTCCGAAACGCTGGTCTTCGTACGTTTCGGCGAGGGCGAGATGGTGGCGCTGTTTCGCGAGCGCCACGACTTCAAGCCCGGCGACACGCTCAATCTCAAGCCGCGCCTCGACCAGGTCCATCTCTTCGACGCCGAGACGGGCAACCGGCTCTGATTTCCAATCGACTTTGACCAAACTGTTTGACGAGGACTGCCATGCTCAAAGGGATCAACCCATTGCTCAATGCCGATGTGCTCCAAGCGCTCAGGGCAATGGGACACGGCGACGATCTGATCATCGCCGACACCAATTTCCCCGCCGATTCGGTGGCGCGCCAGACCGTGCTCGGCAAGCTGCTGCGCATCGATGCGCCGGCGGCCGATGTCGCCAAGGCGGTGCTGTCGCTCTATCCGCTCGACACTTTCGTCGACGACGCGGCCGCGCGCATGGAGATTGTCGGCAAGCCGGACGAGATTCCGCCGGTGCAAAAAGAGGTGCAGAAGGAGATCGACAAGGCCGAGGGCAAGGCCTGGCCGATGATCTCGGTCGAGCGCTATGCCTTCTACGAGCGCGCCAAGAAAGCCTATTGCGTCATCCAGACCGGGGAGCGCCGCTTCTATGGCTGCTTCGCCTTTCGCAAGGGCGTCGTGCCGCCGGACGCCGAGTAGGGCCATGGCGTCGGGCAAACCTGTCGTCATTCTGGGCGTTTTCGTCGCCGACACCGCTTACCGGGCCGATCGACAGCCGCGCATGGGTGAAACCATTCTTGGTAATTCCTTCAAGCTGGGACCGGGCGGCAAGGGCTCGAACCAGGCGGTGGCGGCAGGCAAGCTCGGCGCGGACGTCACCTTCCTGACCCGGCTTGGCGTCGATGCTTTCGCCGACATGGCCAAGGCGACCTGGGCAAAGGCGAGCGTCAAATCCGCCGTCATCGAGACGCCGCAAAGCTATACCGGCGCGGCCTATATCTTCATCGAGGAGACAACCGGCAACAACGCCATCATCGTCAGCCCGGGTGCGGCGATGCTGATCTCGTCTGAAGACATCGAGGCCAATGCCGGCCTGATCCGTGGAGCCGGCGTCTTCGTCACCCAGCTCGAACAGCCGATCGACGCGGCACTGCGCGCACTCGAGATCGCGCGCGGGGCAGGGGTGACCACCATTCTCAATCCGGCGCCGGCGGCCAAGCTGCCGGACCGCATCTACACGCTGTGCGACTATGTGACCCCCAACGAAACCGAGGCGGAGGAACTGACCGGCATCAAGGTTTCTTCGATCGACGACGCTCGCCGCGCCGCCGACAGCCTGCTCAAAAAAGGCGTCGGCTCGGTCATCATCACGCTCGGCGAAAAAGGCGCGCTGCTGCACACGGCCGCTCGGTCCGACCATGTCCCGGTGGTCAATGCCGGCGCAGTGGTCGAAACTACCGGTGCGGGCGATGCCTTCAATGGCGGCCTGGCCGCCGCACTCGCCAAAGGCGTGGAGCAGCTGCAAGCCGTCCGCTTCGCCTGCGCCGTCGCCGGCATTTCGGTGACAAGGCCGGGTACGGCGCCATCCATGCCGACGCTGCATGAGGTCGAGGCGCTGCTGGCCGAGGGGTGAGGTCGTTGCGGGAGAGATCGAGTTCAGATCCGACCGGATCTGAATTGCCTCATGCAAGACCATGATTCTAGACGATTATGTCACATTTCTCCTGAGGAGAAATGGCGCGAGTGACGGGGCTCGAACCCGCGACCTCCGGCGTGACAGGCCGGCGAAAACGCCTGATTAATCAACGAATGGTTTCAATTCCTCACGCTCTCGAATTTGCGGGAAAAAGCGCGAAATTGAAACTTGCTTATCAGAACTCCTCGTCAACTCCGCGAGATATTAACTTTGATCGACGCCTCCGCTGCTGCCAGCCTAGCGGCTGGACCGGGACAGACTGCTCCCGGCGACTTCTGGATCGGCTGGAGACGGCAGATCGATGCGCTCGCTTCCGCCGGATTCCGGGTCATCGTTCCCGACCAGAGGGGCTACAACACCAGTGACAAGCCGAAAGCCATCCGTGAATACACGCTCCCGAAGCTCGTCGGCGATGTCGTTGCCATCGCCGACGCGCTCGGCATCGGAAGGTTTCACCTCGTCGGTCATGACTGGGGCGGTATCGTCGCCTGGGCCGCAGGCGCAAAGCTGCCGCACCGCCTGGAAAGGCTCGTCATCCTGAACGCGCTCCATCCCGAGGTGCTGCTTGCCCATTCCTTGCGATCTCCGACCCAGTTCCTGCGGAGCAGCTATGCGGCCTTCTTCCAGTTCCCCTTGCTGCCGGAGGCTGTTCTGGGAGCAGGGCACTCGGCTCTGCTGGCACGGGCGCTCATCAAATCCAGCCGAACAGATGCCTTCACGGCGGAGGAAATCGCAGAGTATCGGC
This sequence comes from Mesorhizobium sp. M0772, assembly GCF_040320135.1. Lineage (NCBI taxonomy): Bacteria > Pseudomonadati > Pseudomonadota > Alphaproteobacteria > Hyphomicrobiales > Phyllobacteriaceae > Mesorhizobium > Mesorhizobium sp. M0772. The sequence goes on from NZ_JAMYPB010000027.1 coordinate 24,859, forward strand.
AGGCCTGGGGACGGCCGGGGGCGCTGACCGGCATGCTCAACTGGTATCGGGCGCTGCGCTTCCGCCCAAGCCTGAAGCAGCGGATCACGACACCGACCCTTGTACTGTGGGGGATGCAGGACCAAGCTCTGGAATATGGCCTGGCCGAGCGCAGTCTGGCCCTTTGCAACGATCGGGGCCTGCAGACGTTCGAGAAGGCGACGCATTGGGTACAGCGCGAAGAGGCCAGCGCGGTGAATGCCGCGCTTCTGGCGTTCCTGGACGGCTGAGATGCCGTTCCGTTCTGCAGGTGGCCTGACTCGCCGTGATCTCCTGACCGTGCTCGCTGCCGCAGTCACAACCCACCACCTTACCTCCTCTGCTGATGCAGCATTGGCAGAGGCCTCAACGGAGCATCCGATGCCACACGTCGTCCTTCTCGGGGATTCGATCTTTGACAACGCTGCCTATGTCGCGCGCGGGCCTGACGTAGTGCGGCAGCTGCGGGAGCGCTTGCCGGAGGGGTGGCGTGCAACGCTAAACGCCGTCGACGGCGCCGTCACAAGCGGCGTCGAGCGGCAGCTTGAACGGCTCCCCCAGGATGCTAGCCATCTTGTCGTCAGCGTCGGTGGCAATGATGCTCTTCGTCATGCAGGGATTCTGGAGCAGGGGGCCCGTTCGGTGGCCGAGGTTCTGGACAGGATCAGCGATATCCGGGAGGAATTCGAGCACGACTACTGTACGATGCTCGAGGGGGCGCTGGACCAAAACCTACCCACCGCTGTCTGCACGATCTACGAGGCGCGCTTTCCCGACCCACAGCGTCGTAGACTTGCCGCAACTGCCCTGACGGTCCTCAACGACGTCATCACCCGGGCGGCGTTCTCGCGCGGTTTGCCGCTCGTCGACCTGCGCTTGGTATCGAATGAGGACGCGGACTTCGCCAATCCTATCGAACCGTCAGTGCAAGGCGGCGCGAAGATCGCGGCAGCCATCGCGGCACTTGTAGTCGAGCACGATTCAGCCGGACGTCGGTCGGTGGTCTTCGTCGGCTAAACGGCGTAATCCCGCCCGATCGTCTGCACTCCCGATGGTCGGTCGGACTGAAAGCAACAATTCAGACGGCCAGCACGATCTTGCCTTGAATACTGCCGTCGGCGGCGCGCTCATGTGCGCGCGATGCCTCGGCCAGCGGGAATGTGCTGTCGATGACGACACGCACAAGGCCGTCGTCGATCAGGCGGGCGGCTTTTGCCAACTGCGCGCCATTGGATCGAACCTGTGTGGATGAGACCGTGATCCCCAGCCTCTCTGTCTCTTCGTGACCAGCGAAGCCCAGTGGGTTGACCAGGAACAGCGCGCCGCCCGGCTTCAGAACATGGAAGAAGCGCTCCATGTCCGCGCCGCCCACCGCGTCGAGGACAAGGTCGACGTCTCGGACGACATCTTCCGCCGCGGTTGTCTTGTAGTCGATGAATTGATCCACGCCGAGATCGCGCATCAGCGCCTCGTTCTTGGCCGATGTCACCGCGATGACGCGCGCGCACCGCCATTTCGCCAACTGGACGGCCAGATGCCCGACACCGCCTCCGGCACCATTGATGAGCACCGTCTTGCCGTCGAGGGGCACCGGCTCATGCGGTAAGGGCTGGAACGGATTCGGCTCGTCGTGGCCAAGTTCGATCAAGAACTGCCATGCCGTCAGAAGCGACATCGGCGCACCAGCCGCATGAATATGGTCGATGCCGGCTGGTTTCAACGCAACATGCGATGCCGGCACACTGACATAATGCGCGTAGGCATTGCTACCCGTCATCAAGTTATCGGGGAAGCGAACCATTGCGTAGACCTCGTCACCGATGCTGAACTCAGCGACGTCAGCGCCAACCGCTTCAATGACGCCCGACACGTCCGTGCCGAGAATCAGTGGGAAGGACGCGTTGGGTCGCCATTCTGGCGGCAGTGCGCGATAGCCATCCCGCAGATACCAGTCGGGCGGATTAAGCCCGGCCGCCTGGACTCGGACAAGCACCTCGCCGGGCTTCACACCCGGCCTAGGCGCGTCTTCGTACACCAGCATCTCGGGACCACCGAATGCGTGCAGACGGACTGCCTTCATCTTATCGCTCATTGGTGAAATCTCCGCTCATCCATGTCATTGGAGCGAATCTAGCGGCATGACCGCCGGTTGATAATCGGTGCCGATGGCGGTTAAGTAATGCCATGGTGGAACATATCACTTTGGATCGGCTCACTGGCATCATCGCCTTCGCGCGTGCGGGATCGCTGGGCAGCTACACGGCAGCGGCGCGCGCGCTGTCGATTTCCCCTTCGGCGGTCAGCAAGAGCGTCCAGCGGCTCGAGCGGCATTTAGGAGTGTCGCTGTTTACCCGTACAACGCGCTCGCTCACCTTCACGCCCGAAGGGCGCGACCTGCATGAGCGCGCGCTGCGTCTGCTACGCGAGGCGGAGGAAATAGAGCAGGCGGCAATGACCGCGCGCTCCGAACCATCGGGCACGTTGCGCGTGGCCGCGTCGCTGCCGATCGGACTGCATCTGATCGCTCCGGCTTTACCGGCTTTCCGTCGGCTCCATCCGAACCTGATCGTCGATCTCAGGCTGGGTGACCAGATGGTGGACATGATCGAGGAGGGGATCGATGTCGCCATACGCATCGGTGATCTGGCTGACACCCGGCTACTATCACGCAAGATCGCACCCCATCGGCTTTGCTGCTTCGCCTCGCCAGCCTATCTCGAGGAACGCGGCACACCGACCCATCCCGATCACCTGGAAGGGCACGACACCGTCAACCTTCGATATCAGAGCACAGGCCAGGCCTTTCGCTGGCCCTTCCGGATTGGCGACCGTGAAATCGAGATCGTGCCCAATTCCGGTGTGGTCGCCGATGCCAGCGATGCCGTGCTCATCATGCTTGCAGCCGGCGGTGGGATAGGCATAGGCGCCTCCTTCATGGCGGCTCCCTATGTGAAGCGCGGCGAACTGGTCCCAGTGCTGTCCACGTTCGCGGTCGAGCGAAACAATGTCACCGTGCTCTGGCCGGCAAGCCGACGCGCCAACCCCGCCGTGCGCGCCTTTCTGACCATGCTCGACGCCGCTTTCACTCTGCGAATGGCAGCTTCAAGCATTGACTGATCTGGCGCGGAAGGGTCGCTAAAGGGCGAAAGCGGTCAATCCTGCTGATTGGCTGAACGGCAGCTATTCCGGGCACAACGTCCAAAAGCTGCTATTCCGTTTCGGCCCCACTACAGGCCGCCCCTCCTCGTCGAATAGCATTAGACTAGTTGATCGGCTACAACGACCTAGATTGCTAGCAACGGGGAGGGCACATGTCGGCGAGTGCTTACGCATTGACTGGCTTCATCTCGTGGGCGCTGGCCCTGCTGATCGTGATGGAAGTTATCCGGAGCTACCTGGTGATCTCTGGGCAAGTCCCGGCAAACGGCTTTACGCCAGATAACGGAGCCCTCTCCCCGTTTATGCGGAGGTTAGCCCGTGCCCACGCCAACTGCATTGAAGGGCTTCCAATCTTCGGAGGTCTGCTCGGAGTCGCGATCATCATTTCAAAGACAGATGTCACGGATCCCTTGGCCTCCACGATGTTAGGCGCACGTATAGTGCAGTCGGTGATCCACCTCGTCTCAACCAGCCAACTCGCGGTCGGTCTCAGGTTCACCGCGTTCGCTGTGCAAATGGTGATTGGTGCGTATTGGTGTTGGTTGCTGTTGATCTGAAGAGTGGCGGAGCCCCGACGCAAAAGTGGGCCACCTCGATTCCGGGAGCCTTGGCAAACCCACTCCGGATCGTGACCCGAAAGACTGTCCCTTTTGACAGGCGAGCGAACCGCAAAACTGGCAGTGGCAAAACCGCCGTTGAGGCATGATATTGCTGTTGGATTTTGGGGCTACTCCCCAGCTTCGGAGAAGGATCGGCGTTCAGAGAGCAATTTGCACGCCTGGGCGCTGCGGCGCTCCCCAGCTTTTGGCCACACGCACGCCCTGCAAACGCTCGGCTCAAGAGCGCCTGGCAGCGGAGCAGAGAATTGTTGGACTTTGTGAGTGTTAGAGGGAGAGGAACTGAGATTCAACCTTGTCCACCTGCACTTGTTCCTGGCACGCTGGCCTCAGCAGCACCTAATCCTGCCACCCAACCTGCAGGAGCAAGCCAGTGCTACCGAGCTATGTAGACACCGATCGGCTCGCGCTGTAGCCATAGGCCTCCGCCCGTCGGGGTTCACCGGCGCCGGGGTGGGGGGGCGGCCTAGGGGGGCCCAGCAACGCGCACGTCAGCCAAGCTATCTTTGAGTCGCCGGGTCCGGAGACCGCCAGGCTGGATTATACCCGACAAATCTTGATAGGCTGCCGTTCTGGGGGTCGCACGATGAACGAGGTTGAAAAGCTGGCCGTCGAGGTTGTCGCGACCGGCCTTGGCTGGCCCGAGGGCCCGACGGTGCTGCCCGATGGCCGAATTGTCATCGTCGAAAGCTATCGCAGCCAGCTGACGGCCATAGATCGCGACGGAAGTGCTCGCCAGTTCGCGTATGTTGCCGGAGCGCCCAACGCCTGCGTTCTCGGATCGGATGACCTGCTCTATGTCTGCCAGAACGGCGGCACGACCGGACCTTGGCGGGCCGCGGACATGACGACGCCATCGATCCAGCGGGTTGCCGAAGGCGGAAAGCCGGAAATCCTGCTGAGCGAAGTCGCGGGCATTCGGCTCAATGGGCCAAACGATCTTGTATTTGCTGCTGACGGCCGGCTCATCTTCAGCGATCCCGGCACATACAACCCGGGGAATCCGGACCCAAGCTACATCTTTGCCGTCAACCCCGATGGCAGTGCTTACCTTGCTCTCGGTTTCGACAAGCCGACCTTCCCCAATGGTGTGGCGATCGAAGCCGACGGCTCGATCATTTGGGGGGAGTCCTATACGGGGCGCGTCAAGCGGCAGCGTCCGGATGGTTCCGTCGAAGACCTGGGCCGCTTGCCTGGGGCCAATCCGATCCCGGACGGGCTGAAGGTCGGAGCCGATGGCCGCCTTTATGTCACGGATATTGCCGCCAACGGCATTCACGTTCTGAAGCCCAACGGCACAGCGGAGGGTTTCTTCGTCTGCGGCAAGGCAACGACCAACTGCGTCTTCTCGGGCGAGATGCTTTGGGTGACAAATGCCGGCGTGCTGGCGACCGGCAGCGATCCCTCCTTTGAGGGAACACTCTCCTGCGTGCGTGTTCCGGGAGGCGGTGGACCGACGCATCATGGTCGCATCGGCGGAAAGCAACCGTGAGTAGCTCCTCGTCCGCCTCAAACACAGGCGATGACCGCGGTGCCGGCGGTGCGGCATCGTCTGCTTCGATGGCGGCGTTGAAGTGCCTGTACAGCGTGGCCGCGGTCCGCGTCGCCGCGCGGCGGACTTTGCCACGCCCGGTGTTCGACTTCGCCGATGGCGGTGCCGAGGATGAGCGAACGCTGCGCCGGAACGAGCAAGCTTTTAACGAGGTTGCCATTCTGCCGCGACCACTCAACGGTGCAACGACGCGAGACCTTTCCCTTGACCTCTTCGGCGCGAAACTTGCCATCCCGCTGGGCATCGCGCCAACCGGCCTGGCTGGGCTGTTCTGGCCCGACGGCGAGCGCGCAGCCGCCCGAGCCGCAGCGGCCGCAGGGACATTCTACTGCGCCAGCCACGGATCGGTCTGCACGCTGGAGGATATAGCAGCCACCGGAAGTAGCCCACGGTGGATGCAGGTGTTCGTCTATACCGATCGCGGCTTCACCCGAGAAATGGTGGATCGGGCGCGTGCCTCAAGCTACGACGCGCTGGTGCTCACCATTGATAACCAGATGCTTGGCAACCGTGAACGCGACATCCGCAACGGTTTTGCCATCCCGCCGCGCTTCGGTGTGGCCGGAACCCTCGCGGCCGCCACCAAGGCGGCGTGGCTTCTTCGTATGCGCACCCGACTCCCGAAACTGACTTTCGGCAACTACGCGCGCCCCGGAGATACGGCGACGGTCGGTGCATTGGCGGGCCGAATGGCCGCAATGCTCGATCCCGGACTCTCCTGGGCCGATGTCGACTGGCTGCGCACTGTCTGGTCCGGACCGTTGTTGCTGAAAGGCGTCCTGCATCCCAGCGAAGCCGCCGAGGCTGTAGCCCGAGGAATCGACGGCATCATCGTATCCAATCATGGGGGACGTCAGCTTGACGGCGCCGCCGCATCCCTGGACGCGTTGACGGCGGTTGTCGCGGCTGTCGCCGGCCGCGTACCAGTGCTTATCGACGGCGGCATCAGGCGAGGCTCTGACGTCGTCAAGGCCCTGGCGCTCGGCGCCTCGTGCTGTCTGATTGGGCGGCCGCAGTTGTGGGGGCTCGCGGTCGCCGGCGAGGAGGGGGTACGCCACGTGCTCGAACTCTACCGCAAGGAGATCGACCGCGTCATGGGACTGATGGGCGCGCGGAGCCTGCGCGACCTCGGGCCGGACTGTATTTCGTTCGTTCAGGGAATGGGGCCGCTACATGATTGAAGACCCACCACTGCTCACCATCAAGCGCCGTTTCGAACGGCCCGCAGCAGAAATCATCAGTGCTTTTGCGGGCGTGCCGGTTAGCCAGGTCGTAGACGCGATGGGGGGACGCGGCGCCTTGCATAATGCGATCAAGCCACTGTCGCCAGCTACTGCGACGATGGTCGGCGTCGCCGTGACCTGTCACTGCGGTCCCGCCGACAACCTCGCCCTGTTTGGAGCACTGGATGCCGCAGCAAGTGGCGATGTCATCGTCGCGGCCACCGACAGCTTTGCCGGTACCGCGGTAACTGGCGATCTCGTGCTCGGCATGGCGCGCAACAAGGGGGTCGCCGGCTTCATCACTGACGGCCTGGTGCGCGACGTTGTCGGGATCGAGGCGGTCGAGTTGCCGGTTTACTGTGCCGGGGTCATTGCGAATTCGCCTGCGCGAAATGGTCCAGGCACGGTCGGATTCCCGGTGGTGCTGGGAGGAGTGACTATCTCGCCGGGAGACATACTGGTCGGCGACCGCGACGGTGTCGCCGTGGTGCCTCGCCTGGAGGCTGAGACTGTGCTGGCCCGGCTCTCCGCCATCAGGGCGGCTGAGAAAACTCTTGATGGCCTGGTGCGGCAAGGTCTCGAGATGCCCGACTTCGCCAAGGTCGTCCTCAAATCGAACAGGGCGCGCTTCGTTGACTGAGATGTGAGCTTCTCTAGCTGCGGGACATATGAAGCGCAACACGATTTCGTCCTTCCGATTTGGCACGAAACAGAGCCAAATCGGCGGCATTGACGAAATCGTTTGGCGTCTCGTTCTCGGTGGGCACCGCTGTTGCGACGCCGACGCTGATGGTCACGCGATCCGGGCCGTGGGGTATGTTCAACTCTCGCACGCTCTGGACGAGCCGCTCGGCGATCGCACTGGATTGTTCCAGTATGGTGTCGACCAGCACGATGACGAACTCTTCGCCTCCGTACCGCGCAGCGAGATCGGTGGAGCGGCCGGAACCGCTCTGGATTACGCGGGCGATTTGCTTCAGCACATCGTCGCCGGCCATATGGCCATAGGTATCGTTGTATCGTTTGAAGTTATCGGCATCGATCATCAACAGCGACAGTGGGGACTGTGCGCGAAAAGCGCGTTTCCATTCAGCCGCCAGATATTCGTCAAAATAGCGCCTGTTACCGAGACCTGTCAGGCCATCGATCCGCGTCAGACGTTCAAGCTCTAGATTTGCACTGATCAGCTGTCGCTGGCTTTCCCTCAGCGCTCGGTGTGCCGAGTCTCGCTGGACGTGATCCAGATAGGCCCGCGTGTGATATCGAATGCGTGCAATCAACTCGATACGATCCGGCAGTTTGACGAGATAGTCGTTCGCGCCCGCAGCGAAGGCTTCGCCCTTGGTGGCTGGATCTTCCTTGCTCGACAGCACAATGACTGGAACCGCGCGTGTTGACGCATGCTTCCTGTATTCTCGCACCAGATGTAGCCCATCCACCCCGGGCATGACGAGATCCTGCAGGATGACGGTTGGCTTTACCTCATCCGCGACCGTCATCGCTCTCAACGGGTCGGTGCAGAAGTGTAAGGAAATATCGGGCTCGTTGGCTAGGGCGCGCCTGACCGCCTCGCAAACCATGATCTGATCATCGATGAGCAGAACCATGGATGAATAGTTATCTGCGAGTGGCGGGACCAACTCTGGTTCTTGCGTCATCGGAAGGGGCCTTTCACGTGGAGCGCTCGCAGGCTTCGATTATACGTGAGCCGATCGCACCCAAAGGAAGAATATCAACAGCCGCGCCGATGTCGGCGGCGGCCTTCGGCATGCCATAGACGGCACTGGTTGCTCTATCCTGCGCGATTGTGAGATGTCCCTTGTCACGGAGTTTTCTCAGCCCGCGCGCACCATCCCTGCCCATGCCTGTGAGCAGAACACCAATCACCGAGCCAGGCCACCATTGCGCCGCACTTTCGAAGAACACATCTACCGACGGCCGATAAACATTGTCCTTGGGGCTGGGCGTATAGCCAAGTTGCTGAGCTGACTTGAAAACCAGATGATCCGCAGAACTGGCAACGAGAACGGTGCCCGCTTGTGGACTATCCCTTTCCCCCGCCGGACGGATCGGGAGACGCGTATGCTGCCCTAGCCAATCAACAAGGCCTGGAACGAACTGAGCATCGAGATGCTGGACGAGCACAATCGCGCCGCGAAAATCAACGGGAAACGCGCTCAGGACTGCGGCAACGGCAGCCGGCCCGCCCGCAGAGGCGCCGATTGCTATCACGTGTCGAGTTGACGGCTCAGCCGCACGTGACATCCGCCTTTTTGCCTGGGTAGGCGCATCGCCGATCAACTTGTCTATCGTTCGTATCTTGTTCGTCAAAAGCCGGGCGGATTGCGAGGACGCGTTGCCTTCGATGCCCACTGACGGAATATCGACTGCGTCAAGCGCGCCATGACCCATTGCTTCGTAGACGCCGGCGAGGTTGGCTTCGATACTGGCGGTCACCAGCAAGATTGAGCACGGGGTTTCCGCCATGATTCTGCGGGTCGCTTCCACGCCGTCCATCTCTGGCATCGCTAGATCCATGAGTATCAGATCCGGCAGATCACGTCTGCAGACCTCGACCGCCTCACGCCCATTAGTCGCGATCCACGCGACCTGATGTTCGCCGGTCAACAGAACCAGTCGACGCAGAAGTTCAACCGCCATCGGCATGTCGTTAACTACGCCGATTCTCATTCGCTGGCTTCCAATCTCGATCTCATTCAGCCGCCTCGCCAATCATGTCCACGACGGCATGGATCAGCGCCTCGTCCTGAAAACTACTCTTGGTCAGATAATAGTCCGCACCTGCGTCGAGCCCGCGCGCGCGATCTTCTTCCCGATCCTTGTATGAAACGATCATAATGGGTGTGTTCTTGAGATCAGCGTCCTTTCTGATCAAACTCACCAGCTCGATGCCATCCATGCGAGGCATGTCGATGTCGGTGACGACGAGATCGAAAGGACCAGACCGGACGGCATTCCACCCGTCCATGCCGTCTACCGCCACTTCGACCTCATAACCGTAATTGCCGAGCATCTTGCGCTGGAGTTCGCGAACCGTCAGTGAATCGTCAATCACGAGCACGCGCTTGCGCCTGCTCGCTTCGGGACCGCCCGCGGCGCGCCGAAGAGCTCGAAATCCGCTGGACGATGCAAGCTTTTCCACCGATCGGATCAGATCGTCGACGTCGAAGATCAGAACAGGCGAACCGTCTTCCATCAGGGCCGCTGCGCTGATGTCCTTGATCTTGGCAAACCGTGGATCGAGAGGTCTGATCACTAACTCGCGTTCCCCGAGAAAACGGTCAACGATCAGGCCGTACGCATCGCCCCGACCCGCATCCACGACGACGACCGATAGTTCGTTCGGTTCCGATCCGGGCTCACCTCGATCGAGCACCTCGCGAGCGGTGACCAGCCCGATCTGTCGATCGTTCAATCGAAAATGCGGCCGGCCCTGCAGGACGTTGATCTCCGTCCGCTGCAGTTTCAAAGTCTTGGAAATGGCAGCGAGTGGAAAAGCATAGGGCTCTCCATCGACATCGACGAGCAGCGTGCGCAGGACCGACAATGTCAGCGGCAATTGCAGTTGAAATCGGGTTCCGTGGCCAAATTCTGAGGAGACGCTTGCGACTCCCCGGACTTCCTTCGTCATGGCTTGCACTGCATCGAGCCCCACACCGCGACCTGAGACGTCGGTAAGGCCCGCTTTCATGGAAAAGCCTGGCAGAAACAGAAATGCGAGCAATTCGCTTTCGCTGAGTGTTTCAGCACTTTCCCCGGTTGCAAGTTGCCGGGCGACGACGGTCTCGCGCAGCTTCGAGAGCTCTATCCCCCTGCCGTCGTCCACCACGGCTATCTGCAGCAGCCCGGCATTGTGCCTCGCTTCGAGCCTGATGAGCCCCTCTTCGGGTTTGCCCATCGCGAGGCGCTCCTCAGGCGGTTCAAGCCCATGGTCTACAGCGTTGCGCAGAAGGTGCCCCAAAGGGGCATCGAGCTGCTCGAGGATATCGCGGTCGATGCCGGTCGAGCCGCCTACGATCTCCAGTCGCACCCGCTTGCCAAGGGTACGACCGAGGTCGCGGATCATTCTCGCATAGTGTCGCACGCCGTCCTCAAAAGGCCGCATCCGGCTCGCCAACGTTTCGTCGTACAATCTGTTGGCAAGATCGGTCGCTTTCCGATCCACTGAATCCAACTCATCGAAACGCTCCGCCAGGAACGCTTGGCTCAACCGAAGCTTTCGCTGCGCTTCAGCCAGCGCCTCCACCACCGCCGCATCGTTTGAAACCGGCGGCAGCACTGCATGAAGATTGTCGAATGCACTTGCGAGGTCCGATTGAAGTCGCTTCAGCCGTAGCAGCCCGTCAGCGAATGGCCTGAGCCGCCGAGCTTCCATCAGCGACTCGCCAGCCAGCCCGAGCAATCGGTTCAGGCTGTCTGCCGTCACCCGAACCATTCTATCAGAGCTGATGCTGCCGTGGGCTTGCGGCACCGCCCCAACGAGGAGGTTCGCTGAAGAGGTCGTCGCCAGTTGCTCCTGGGCATGATCTGGAGTTGCGAAATCAGCTGCAGAATCTTGGGGCCCGGGCTTTGCCTGGGGGAGGGACAACCCCTCGAACTTCGCGAGAAAGGTTTCGACTTCTGAGTTGGCGCTCTCGCTCGATGATCCCGATGCGATCAATTTCAAAAGGTCAGAACCTTGCAGAAGCGCGTCTATATGCTCCCGTCGCACCCTCAGATGCCCGCGTTGCGCTGCGACCAGGCAGTCTTCCATCGCATTTGCAACTTTGACTGCGGGCATCAGGTCGATGATGCGGGCAGCTCCTTTCAGGGAATGCGCGGCACGCATGCATGCTTCCAGGGCGTCGGCGGCGATAGGATCGCGTTCGAGTGCCAGAAGTCCAGAGGTCAGAGCCCGTGACTGCGTCTCCAGTTCGGCCTGGAAGAGGCTGAGCATCGAAACCTGGCTGAAGTCTTCATCTGTCATGCGATGCTCCGATCCAGCATCGTGAGCAGTTGTCGTGGATCGAGACAGCCAACGGCTCGTCCTTGCCATGGCAGCACGGCAACCGTAGCGGCAGACAGTGCCTTCCCAATCATGGCCGGAACAGCGAGAGTGTCGCGTTCCTGGTACCGATGTAAGCCGTGGATCTCATCAACCATAAAAGCAACCCGCTTGTCGCGCTCGCCTACCACGACAAGGCGGCGAAATACCTTGGTTCGTGTGCCTTGTTCCCCTTCCTTGCGCTCGTCTATCCCGAGCAATTCGGCCAGGGAAAGGCAAATGAGCAATTCACCACGGACATTCGCAATGCCGAGCAGTGCACTGTTCCTGCGATGTGGAAGTGAATGAACGCGACGAGATTCAGCCACTTCATGAAAAATACCGACCGGAAGTGCCAGCCATTCCTCCCCCAAACGGAAGAGAACGGCCGTCTGCAGCGCGTCGCTGTCTGCCGAATCGATCCCTGCACGACCAGCGTTGTCAGGCCATTCGTCGCGAGATGCCGAGGGAGCTGCACGGTCGAGGAGGCGTCGTGCGATCTTCTTGTAGGTCGGGCAATTGCGGCAGTGGAGATGCTGCTCTAGTAGCGGACATGACTTGTCACCCCGTACGCCTATTTGCCGCCAGCAGTCGTTGATTTCGATCTCCTCCACCGGCTGAGCGATCCTTGTCGAAGCCGCCATCAACTGCCGCGCCTTTTCTGGACCCGACCCAGCCGGCCGGCCAGCGCCTCGGCGCCGTTATGGTCGCCTTGCTTGCTAAGCAGCAAGGCCAGATGGACAAGAGCTTCTCGATGATTTGGCGCGAGATAGAGCGCCTTGCGATAACTTTGCGCGGCTTCGGGTGCAGAACCATCCGCATCCTGGACGAGGCCCAGCAGGTAGAAGATTTCTGCGGAAGGACCGAACTCCCTGAGATGCGCCAGGGCGACCTCCTGTGCCTCCTTTACGCGTCCTGCATTGGCGATCCGTTCAACCGCGATGAGGCTTTCCGAGGCGCGTGCAAGCGGCTTGGCCGGAGCCTGCCCGCGGCCTTCATTGCCAATTGTCGGTCGGAACGGACGAAGAGGCTCGCTCTTGTTGACCTTAGGGCTTGGCGTCCGCACCGGGACGGCGGCCGAAACCTTCGGCGCCGTGGTCTTGACGGGCTCCGATTTCAGAAAGGCGAAGGCCAATGGCCATTCAGCGGAAAGAAAGCCATGCACCCTTGGAAGAGCTGCTTCCGCCGGACCGACCAGAAGAAGTCCGTCTTTGGCCAGCAGGTCCTTCAGGCAGATCAATGCGCGATCCTGCAGCTCTCGATTGAAATAGATCAGCAAATTGCGGCAAAGCAGGATGTCATAGACCTCTTGCCCGAAAGGCGCGTGAGAACCGAACAAGTTTCCTACCATGAACCGAACCTGTTTCAGCACCCCAGCAACAGGCCGCAACCCGCCCTCGGCCGCTTCGAAATAGCGATCCTTGAATTCTAAATGGCTGCCGCGAAACGAATTGCGGCCATAGATGGCGTGTTCAGCCGTCGCGATATTGCGGCTGCTGACGTCCACGCCATCGATCTTGAACTCATGCGCCTCAAAGCCGGCATCGAACATGGCCATGGCGACCGAGTAAGCCTCTTCGCCGGTTGAACATGGCAGGCTCAGGATTCTTATCGGCTGAGCAGGCTTGTGCGCGCGCGCATGCCGCGCCAGCATCGTGAACGCTTCTCGGTCGCGAAAGAACCAGGTCTCTGGGATCACCACCGCATTGATCAGCTCCTGCAGCTCCTGCGAGGAACCGGCCAAGTGTTGCCTATAGGCCTGAGGGTTGGTTATCCGGCATGCTTCCATCCGTTCTCTGACCGCCTGACGAACCACTGTCGGACCAACGCTGGCACTGTCCAGTCCAATGGTTTCCGTCAGGAGCTTTTCTATTGCTCCGGTCATTGATCACCTATTGCCGCCTGGCGGAGCAAAGCGGTACGAATCTCTTCCGAAAGCAGCGCTTCCACTTTGACCCACTGAATGATCTCCAAACCATCGGAAGCCACCGGCCCAAGATAGGGCGGGGTTCCTGGTTCCAGTCCGAACGGCGCGAAATCGGCCGGGTCTCGCTCGATCGTATCCGTCACCCGTTCCGCGATCAGCCCCAGCAGGCGTCGCTCGCCATCATCCGCCGGATAGCGCGTCACAACGATCCGGGTGCTCAACAGGCGCTCCGATGGTCGGCCAAGCGCAAGAAGGGTGACATCGATCAGGGGGATGGGTATTCCGTTATAGCTGACCAAACCCACCACACCAGTTGGCGCACCCGGAAGAACTTTCACGTCGATATAGGGCAGCACCTCTTCAATTTTGTGGACATCGATCAAGTAGCGATCCGGACCCATGCTGAAGGCGAGGAATAGCATTGTCACCTCCTACTGCCGGCTCGCTATGCTCGTAGCTTGAACCTCGATATGCTACTTCGCATGCCGCCTGAGACTTGATTGAGCTCGTCGATCGCGAGCGTCGATTGCTGAAGGGACTCGACTGTTTGCTGAGCTGCCTCGCTTAGCTGGGTTAGCGTGTCGCTGATCTGCCCCGCGCCGGTCGCCTGTGCTTGCATGCCTTCATTGGCGACTTCGAAACGTGGCACCAGCCCCTGAACCTGCTGAATGATCTCGAAGAGTTGCCCGCCGACCTGCTGGATGTCCTGCATACCCCGACGGACCTGCTCGGAAAACTTGTCCATGCCCATCACCCCGGCCGCGACTGCCGACTGGATGTCCTTGACCATTTGCTCGATATCGTAGGTGGAGACAGCTGTCTGGTCCGCGAGCCTTCGGATTTCCGTCGCCACCACTGCAAAACCCCGGCCATATTGGCCTGCCTTCTCCGCCTCGATGGAAGCGTTGAGCGACAACAGGTTCGTCTGATCGGCCACTTTGGTGATGGTCGTCACCACCTGATTGATGCTGCCGGCTTTCTCGCTCAGGATCGCCAGTTTGGAATTGATCGCGCCAGCCGCTTCCATGACCTGCTGCATGGTTTCTTCCATACGGGTCAGCCCCGCTTGCCCCCCGCCAGCCACGGCAGCGGTTTGTTCGGCAACTGTGGAGACCTCGTTCATCGTGCGGACCAGTTCGTTTGATGTGGCGGAGATTTCCTTGGCTGTCGCTCGGATTTCTGTTGTGGTCGCTGCGATTTCAGTCGCAGTTGCCTGCTGTTGCTTGGAGGTGGCGGCGATCTCAGTTATCGACGTGCCGACCTGTATGCTGGACCTTTGAACCTGACCAATGAGGGTTGTGAGATCGTCCGCCATTGCGTTGAAGCCGTCGGCAAGCACGCTGAATTCGTCTCGGCGCCTCAGATCGAGCCGTTCGCTGAAGTCGCCTTGCCGCATCAATTGAACCGCGTCGACCAAACGGGTGAGCGGACCTGTAATGGCGCGAAACAGCTGGTAACCCAAAAGAAGGGCTAGCCCGAGGGCTATCAACAAGCCAACGCTCAAACCGACTTCGGCCGTTCTGACGATCGAGCTGATCCGCTGCGTCGCGCTGTTTGCCTCGCCTCTGTGATCCTCAACCATGGCCTGCAGAGCGGACTGCAATTTTACAAAGATCGGCTCTACTTCGTTCTTGATAGCTGGGCTTTCATTGGGAGTTTCACCTTTCGACAAGGCAGCCCGGCTTGTTTCCAGCACAGCAGTTTCAGCCAGACGGAATTGGTTGGCGAGTTGTTTGACGGCTGCATAATTCTGCTTGTCGATATCGGAGACGATCGTTGCCTCATAGTCGTCCATCGACCGCTGCACCTGGTTGCGATTGGTCGTGATCGCGTTTTCAACCGTGCTTCTGTCTGACGGGTTGTCCTGAAGGGCATATTCCTGAAGCAGACTATGGGCCGCCATCTGGCCCGTCATGATCTCGGTACTGTGATAAAGGTCCGGAAGGATGCCCTTCTCGACCTCAGTCGCCTCCTCCCCCGCCTGAAGAAACCAGGCGTACGCGATGAGGGCTATCACGGACATGACCACCAGAACGGCTGCGAAACTGACGAGGATGCGGTGGCGTATTGTCAGACTCTTCATGGAACCGGTTCACCAATGGGGGGCATCGTGGGCTGCGCGACAAGCGCTCGTTCCGACATATTCGAAAAGGTGCGTCGAAAAGCGGTAGTCTGATGCTGAATGGTTTCTTTTCCGTTCCATAGCTAATGATGGCGAGGCGGCTCGCCAATCGGCGCCGCCAGAAGCGGTGGTCAAAGGACGACTGCCGTCCACGCACATCAGCCCGAGATCGGCTGGATGGCACGCCGCGTCAGGAGGAGCGTGGATGAGCTGCTTGAGGCCACGAATTGAATGACTGCTTAGGCCAGGTCGAGGCAAGAAAGCCGACGTCCTGCTTGCTGCCCCTAAGCTGCCAGGCGGGAACGCGCCTCATATCAGCCGTCCAGCATGATCGTCGCACTGAAAGCGGAATCGCCGAAGCCAGATGTCGCAAACTGGCCAGCGCGTAGATTGGCGTCGAGTGCGGGTTCGGCATTTGCAGGTGACGATAACTAAATGGCAAGCGCCCCCGCCTGAGGCCCTCAGGACTAAAAGATCTTGAGAAAACCAGTTTCAAATGCGCATCCTCAAGCGGCGGCCGCCCACCGCACGAGGATGGGCACAACGTGACGAGCGCTCTGGAGCCTAGAGAGAACTGACCCGACACCACCTTCCTTTGCGGCATTGCGGCGGCGCAAAAAGATTACGAGATGGAGCAGGCGTATTGCCAAATGGGTCCACCAGCGAGAGTTCGCGTTTTCCGCCTCGGCTGTGAACCCCACTTCCATTCGCGGGTCTTGCTCAGGTCGAGGTCTACTTTGCCATCGAGGGCTCATGTTGCAGCTCATAAGCAGGCGGTTGGGTAGGTCTCGGCCAGCACACGGCCCGGTGGCACTCACTGCGGTCCACACCGCAGTTGAAACTGACCACCCGACCCAGGGTTCGAAGACGGTCCCCGATCGGAACACCGAGCAGAGTGTGCTCGCGCTCCTCAAGTCACCGATATCCTTGGTGAAGACGTTGAAGGCGTGTGCAAAGGACGCCTCGACATCGGCGGAGCGATTAAACGGCTCGGCTACCGGATGCTTAGACATCGTTGACAAGGGTGCTATGGGATCATAACGTACCTGATTGGTATAACAGGTATGCCACATGATCGGAGTTCTGATCAAGCAGCGGAAGCTTTCGGACGAGGTGGCAGCGCACCTCGAACGGATGATCCGAGAGGGAGAGTTGGCCGAAGCCGACCGTCTCCCATCTGAACGGGAACTCATGCGGCAGTTCGGGGTAGGGCGGCCTTCCATCCGTGAGGCGCTGCTGCATCTGAGCAAAATGGGCCTTGTCGAGGTAAAATCGGGGGAGCGTGCCCGCGTCACTCGACCCACTCCTCAATTCGTGATTGACGCCCTTTCAGGGCCGGCTCGGCACATGATTTCGGCACCGGGAGGGGTTCACGACTTCCAGAGCGCGCGCTTGTTTTTCGAGGTCGGTCTTGCCCGCAACGCCGCTGTGCATGCTACCCCGGAAGACATTGAGAGCCTCAAGGAGGCGCTCGAACTCAACCGGCAGTCGATCGGCGATCTGGCGCGCTTCGAGCGCACGGACGTAGACTTCCATTACGTGCTGGCGGTAATCACCCGCAATCGGATCTTTACAGCTATTCACGCGGCCTTGGCTGAATGGTTGCTCGAACAGCGTCGCACCACATTGGCCAATGGTGAAGACCGCAAGGCTTACCAGGCTCATCGCGAAATCTTCGAGGCCGTCGCCGCGCGCGATCCAGACGCGTCAGAGACGGCCATGCGCAGCCATCTCGAATATGTGGCCAAGCGGTATCTGCAACTTGCGAGGCCCAAGTGATGACCGGATTTGTCGTCTGGGTCGATTTCCGCCTGAGGCCTGGTGCCCGGGACAGATTCCGAGAACTTGTCGACGCCAATGCGACCGCCTCGATGCGCACCGAGGCCGGCTGTCGCCGCTTTGACGTGACGGAGGCGCGCGGCGAACCGGATCGGGTCCTGCTCTATGAGATTTACGATAGCGAGGCCGCATTCGAGGACCACTGCCGCACCGCTCATTTCGACGAATTCAATACGCAGAGCGCGCCGCTCGTCGTGACCAAGTTGGTGACGACCTGCGACCTCGTTCTTGAAGCCACGCATTGAAGCGAACATAGGCGGATTGGCCCATTGGGGCGAACGGGAGGAAGTGCATGTCGGAGCCAAGTCTCAGGGCGTTAGCTTCTCACAGGCGGGTCAAGCTCGGTACGCTCGTCGCCGAGTTCGCCACGCCGGGAATCGGTCACATCCTGAAGTCCGCTGGCTGCGATTTCGTCTTTTTCGACATGGAGCATTCGGGATTTAGCTTGGAAACGCTGAAGAGTGCGATCCGTTATTTCGAGGCGGCCGATCTGCCGGTCATGGTGCGTGTGCCGTCGCAGGACTACCATTTCCTCGCCCGCGCCATGGACATGGGCGCCGAAGGCCTGATCGCGCCGATGGTGAGCAGCGTCGAACAGGCGCAGCACATCATCAACTCCATGAAATACCACCCTGCCGGCGCCCGCGGCGTGGCGCTGCAGATCGCTCATGACCGTTACCGTCCGGGCTCGGTCGCTGACAAATTCGAGGCCGCCAACAAGCGCTCGACGTTCATCTGCCTGATCGAGACCGCCGACGGCGTCAAGAACATTGACGCCATCGCGGGACTGGACGGGGTCGATTGTCTGTGGGTCGGACATTTCGATCTGTCCGTCTCGCTCGGCATTCCTGGCGACTTCGCCCACCCCACTTTCACTGCTGCAATGGCCAAAATCGTTGCCGCCGCCAAGAAGCACAACAAATCGCTTGGACGCTTGGTGCCCAACGTCGCCCAGGGACACGAGTTCTACGCACAGGGCTTCGATTTCATTTGTTATTCAGGCGACGTTTGGGTCCTGCACGACGCGATCGCCGACGCGGTTTCCAAGATCCGGGCCGGGTGCCAATAGGAGCGGAGGAGACGATGGACAGCGTGAAATTCAGGGTGGCGCTTTCCGGTGATTTCCGCAGGCCGGACGGCTCGCCGACCTACCCAGATTTCGATCTGGAGCCGCTGCGCAATGCGACAGCTGTCGAGATGGTGTTCCTGGAGTCAGACAGTCCGCTTCGCGCCGACCAACTTGAGGATTTCGATGCGCTGATCCTCCTCGCCCATCGTTTCGATGCCACGAGTGTCCCCAGGAGCGGCCGCCTGGCCGTCGTTGCCCGCTTCGGGGTCGGCTACGACACTGTCGACGTTGAGGCATGCACCGCAGCCGGTATTGCCTTGGTCATCACGCCCGATGGCGTGCGACGGCCCGTCGCCGTATCCGTCATCACCTTCATGCTGGCGCTGACCGGCAAGCTGCTGACAAAGGACGCGCTCACCCGCAAAGGGTCTGTTGGTTTTGAGAAGCGCTCCGAACATATGGGGGTCGGCCTCGTCGGGCGTACGCTTGGGTCGCTGGGCATCGGCAACATCGGTGCCGAGGTCTTCCGCTTGGCGAAGCCCTTTGACATGCAATTCATCGCCCATGACCCGTTTGCCGACAAGGGGGTCGCTGCCGACCTGGGCGTCGAGCTGGTAGGGCTGGAGGATCTGTTTCGCCGCGCCGACGTGCTGTCGGTGAGTTGCCCACTGTCGCCCCAGACCCACCACATCGTCAATGCCGAGCGGATCGCCCTGATGAAGCCGACAGCTTACCTGATCAACACCGCGCGCGGCCCGATCGTCGACCAGAAAGCGCTGACGCAAGCACTGCAGGAGCGCCGCATCGCCGGCGCCGGTCTCGACGTGCTGGAACAAGAGCCTCCCGACGCAGACGATGCGATCCTCAAACTCGACAATGTCATCCTGGCGCCGCACGCGCTTTGCTGGACCGACCAGTGCTTTGCCGGCAACGGTGCCGCGGACGTCAAAGCGGTAATGGAGGTGCAGCGCGGTCGCGAGCCGCGCGGCGTGGTCAATCGCGAGGTGCTTTCGAGCGAGCTGTGGAAGACCAGGCTGTCTGGGCTCGCCGCCCGCTTTGGAACCTAGGAGGACACTGATTTTCGGCGCGCCGCCGCGGCCTGTTTGCGGCGACCTTACGGGAGGAAATGCTTGACCGCTGCGCCGGCGGACGAGTGAAGCAAAAGGAAAATGGGAGGACCAAGCACTATGAACGATCGTGAAAAACGTGACTTTCAGGCAGGTCTCGAAGCAGAGGTCGACGCCTTCATGCGCGGCGAAACCACCCGCCGAACTTTCATCACCCGCTTCGGTCAGATGACCGGCATGTTGGCCGTGTCCGGCCCGCTGCTGGGGATGATGACCGATTGGGCGCTGGCGCAGCAAACATTGGAATTGGCGGACGCCACGTCGCCGCTCGGCCAGGCGCAGGCCGCAGCCCTGAAAGCATCGAAGGAAGGGCCTGCGGACGGTTCCGCCTTTCGCGCGGCGGAGGCGGCCAAGGCGCATTCGGGCGTCACCCTCAACATGACCTACGAGGCTGGCCTGCAGGCACTCGACCCGCGCAATTTCAGTGGGCCGATGTGGGAGCAGCTTACCGGGATGAAGTCGAATGTCGTCGAGCTGTCGAACCCGGACCAGTACTCCAAGGCGGTCGCCGAGCACATCGCCGGCTCGGGTGCCTATGACGTCCTCGACATCTCGCCGGCCTGGACGCCGTCGCTTGCCGATGGCGGCGTCATCGCCCCTCTAGACGACTACATCGCCAAATACATGAACCCGGCAGACCTCGAGGACTATCATCCCCTGTACAAGGCGCTGCCGACCTACAAGGGCAAGATCTGGGGGTTCTTCGACGACGGCGACATGTTCGCTCTCTACTACCGCAAGGACATTTTCGAGGACCCTAAAATGGTGGAGGCTTACCAGGCGAAGTTCAACGCCAAGCTTGGACCGCCCAAGACATGGGAAGAATATGCCCAGATCGCCCAGTTCATCACCGACCAGATGGCGCCAAAGGTCTATGGCGCGGGACATTTCCGCAAGGCGGGCAGCCCCGGCAATCAGTTCGACTTTCTGCAGCAGTACCGGGCCAACGGCGGAAAACTCTTCGGCGACGACATGAAGGCAGGTTTGGTTTCGGATGCCGGCGTCAAGACGCTGACAAACATGCTCGCCGCAAACAAGGCCTCGATCCCCGGCAACAACGAGCTCGACGCCGTCTCCTTGTGGGCGGCTTTCCTGACCGGCAAAGTCGCGATGATCTATTCCTGGCCTCCTAGCGGCCGTATGGCGGCCAACTATTCGCAGTCGGCCACGGCAATCAACTTCATTCCGCAGTCCCAAATCGCCGGCAAGGTCGGCTATGCCGTGGTTCCGGGAAATCCCGAACATGCCACCGGCTACAACAAGGCACTGTCGGCCGACTCGCCCAACCCCGAGGCGGCGTATCTGTTCATGCAGTGGGTATGCTCGCCACCCGTCTCGCTGGCACGTTGCATGCTGCCCTACGCTCTACGCGACCCGTACCGCATCTCGCACTTCAAGTCCGAGCTCTACGGCGCGCTCTTCCCGAGTGCCAAGGAGTACCTTGCCAACCTCAACAACTCGGCAAATGTCGGTCTGCTCGACCCGATCATGCCAGGCGCGCAGGACTACTTCTTGAGCATCGATCGCATGTGCACGGCGGTGTGGGCTGGTGCGGATCCGAAGGCGTCGCTTGAAACGGCGGCCGCCGAGTGGAACGAGACGACCGACCGACTGGGTGTGGATTCGCAGAAGGGCTTCTACACCGAGTTCTTGAAACTGCCTGGCGCCACCGCCGACAACACGGTGGAAAAACTTGGCATGGCGGTCACCCTCTGAGGGCAGGCGGACTTCTCTGGAGCAATCGGTGTTGCGGGCGCTTGGCTCGCAACACCTCCCCGCTAAGCGGCGATTTTGGATACGCCTATGCAGCCCACCGCCACGATCCGTCGTTTGAAGGCAGCCGGCGCACCGCCCCGGCTGTCTGCCTTTGCTCAATGGGCAGACCGTCATTTCAAGTGGCTGCTGGTCGGCCCCGCTGTGCTGCTGATATTGGCACTGTCGATCTATCCGCTTCTGTTCTCGCTGGTGGTATCCTTCATCAACTACGACTTCCAGGTGCCGGGCCACGCCTTTGTCGGATTGAAGAACTTCGAGCGGGTCGTGTTCGATCCCGTAGCACGTTGGTCCCTGTTGCTGACAGCATCGCTGTCGGGCATCAGCGTCGCTATAGAATTCGTTCTCGGCCTCCTGGTGGCGCTGACAATGGTGCGCAGCTTTCCGGGCCGCGGTGTGATCATGTCGATCCTGATCGTGCCGCTGTTCATCAGCCCGGTCATCGTTGGCCAAGCCTGGACGCTGCTCTTACAGCGGCCTTTTGGACCGACCAACTATGTCCTGACGCAACTATTGGGGCAGGAGGTTACGATCGGCTGGATGACGGAGCGCCCGTGGCTCTACGTCTCGCTGATCATCGCCGATGTCTGGCAGTGGACGCCGTTCATGTTCGTCATCCTGCTCGCCGGGCTGACCGCAATCCCACCCAATCTCTATGAGGCGGCAGAACTCGACGGCGTCAACGCCTGGCAGGTTTTTTGGGCGATCACGCTCCCGCATCTCGGGTCGATGATGCTGCTGGCGCTGACCTTCCGTCTGCTCGACGCAATCCGTATGTTCGATACCATTTTCATCATGACAGGGGGTGGCCCAGGAACACAAACCTACACGGCCTCCTATTATCTTTATACCATAGGCTTCACGCAGTTTCATCTGTCGCAGGCAACAGCAGGAAGTTGGCTGTTCCTGATCTTTACGGCGCTCATCGTGACGTTGCTGGTGCGTCGGCTCTTGAAGGTGGAACCGGTCTGATGGCCGCCGTCGCGCCCGCCCGCCGCAGGAAACGCCGGTCGTTGCCGATCGGCCGAATTCTGCTGCTGGGGTTCTTCCTGGTGTTCGTGCTGTGGCCGCTCTACTGGATGTTCAACACCTCCATCAAGCCCAGCGACGACTACCTCACCGTACCGCCTGTCTGGTTCCCCGCCGCTCCGACGGTTGTCCACTACAAAGCTGCGCTGTTCGCCTATCGTGGTCTCGACGGGCTCATTAACAGCCTGATTATTTCGCTTTCGGCCACGGTGCTTTCGGCGCTGCTCGGCACGCTGATGGCCTATAGCCTGGCGCGCTACGACACCGGCGGCAAGCATCTGTCTTTCTGGGTGCTGTCGCAGCGCTTTTTGCCGCCGATCGGGATCGTGCTGCCGGTGTTCCTGATCTATCGCCAGGTCGGGCTCTACGACACTCATGTCGGCCTGATCATCGCCTATACGGTCTTCACGCTGCCGGTGTCCGTTTGGATGATGTTTGCTTATTTCCGCGGCATGCCGAAGTCGATGGAGGAGGCGGCCCTCGTCGATGGCTGCACGAGATGGGAGGCGTTCTGGCGCGTTGCCGTGCCGCTCGCAGCACCAGGCATTGTCGCGGCGGCTGTCTTCGCCTTCATTGCATGCTGGACGGAGTTCTTCTTCGCTCTGATCTTGACCAGCCGAACTGCCTTTACGCTGCCAACGGTCTTCCGCGCCTTCATCGGCTTCCAGGGCGCGCAATATGGCGAAGCCGCGGCCCTTGCCATCGTCTCCCTTGTGCCGTCGATCGCCCTTGGAGTGCTTGCTCAGCGACATCTTGTGCGCGGGCTGACGCTCGGCGCCGTTCGCGGATAGGAAGGGAAGGCATGGCCGAAGTCAGAATTACCGGCTTGCACAAGCGCTACGGCGCATTCCATGCCGTGCGCGGCATTGACCTCCACATCCGCGACGGCGAGTTCACGGTCCTGGTTGGGCCCTCCGGTTGCGGCAAGAGCACTCTGCTCCGGACCATCGCCGGCCTGGAGGAGATATCGGAAGGCACGATCGAGATCGGCGGCGAGGTGGTCAATGATTTCCGGCCGCGCGATCGCGACGTGGCAATGGTGTTTCAAGATTATGCGCTCTATCCGCATATGAGCGTGGCCAAGAACATTGGCTTCGGCCTCAAGGCTCGCAAGATGCCGAAGCCAGAGGTCGAGGTGCGCGTCGCCGAGGCGGCACGCATGCTTGGCATCACTCCCTTGCTGGGGCGTTTTCCGCGCCAATTATCCGGTGGCCAGCGCCAGCGCGTCGCCATCGGCCGCGCCATAGTCCGCAACCCCCGCATCTTTCTATTCGACGAGCCGCTGTCCAACCTCGACGCACAGCTTCGCGACGAAATGCGCGGCGAAATCAAACGCCTTCACCAAGACATTGCGACAACGATGATCTACGTCACCCATGACCAGATCGAAGCGATGACGTTGGCTGACCGTATCGTGCTGATGCGCGACGGGTTGATAGAGCAGCAGGGCGCGCCACTCGAGTTGTTCGAGCACCCGGCCTCCACGTTCGTCGCTGGGTTCCTGGGTTCGCCGCGGATGAGCTTCCTGCCAGGCACCCTTGCCTTGGACGCAGGCGCCGCTGCCATCCGGCTCGCGGATGCACTGCTACCCTTAGCGCCCGGCAGGGGGCTGAAGGGCGTCGCGGACGGACAGCAGGTGCTGCTCGGGTTAAGGCCAGAACACCTCACTCGTGCGCACACTGCCATGCCGGAGCAGGGCACGTTTCGCTATGAGGCAACGATCGACCTGCTGCAGCCGACCGGCTCGCGCAGTTACGCGACATTCCGACTGGCCGGCGCGCCGGTGATGGCTGAGCTGCAGGCGCACGATGTCAGCCGTCCGGGCGAGAAGCTTGCGATCGACATCAACATGAACCGGGCCTCGATCTTCGACGCCACGACGGAGCGCGCAATTTGACCTCGACAGCTTCCCTGGCAGTCCGCTTGTGTGGCACCGAAGAGCTCGAGGCACCGCTGCGCACACTGCGCGCCGGATCCTTGTCGGTCGCCTTCGACAATGGCGCCTTGCGTTACATCCGCATCGGGACGATCGAGGTCTTGCGCGGAATCTCGTTTCTTGTACGGGACGAAAACTGGGGAACATGTACCACCGTTCTCGATGATCTGCGGATCGACGAGAGGCCGGATGCGTTCGCCATTGAATACCGTGCAACATGTGCCGCAACATCCGGCCGCCTGATTTACCGGGCGCGCGTCTCAGGCAGTGGCGATGGTGCGCTGTCGTTTGTGGCGGAGGCAGAGCCCGAGACTGACCTTTTGACGAATCGGACCGGCTTCGTGGTCCTTCATCCGATCGAGGGCTTAGCCGGCAAGCCGATAAAGGTGCTGCATGAGGATGGTCACGACGAGCTATCGTTCTTTCCGGACCACATCGATCCAAAATGTCCGTTCACCGACATCCGGGCGTTGTCGCACGAGATCGCGCCTGGGATCTGGGCGACATGCACCATGGAGGGTGATGCCTTTGAGATGGAGGACCAACGCAATTGGTCTGACGCCTCCTATAAAACATATGTCCGCCCTCTGCGTCGCCCGTGGCCTTACAGACTGCCCAGGGGCCAGAAATTCACGCAGGCCGTCCGGCTTCACGTGTCAGGAACGCTCACTGCCGGGACGTCTGAAAATCGAAATCCACTCATCAACCTGACGATCGGCGGACCGGTCGGCCGAGTGCCCCGCACTGGCGTCGGCGTCGCCGCCGACGAGGCAAAGCACGCGCTCGAAACCCCCGAGCTCCTACGACGAATGGCTCCTCAGTGGATGGTCTGCCAGGTCGATCTCCGGATCGCACACGGCCAGGACGAACTAGAAAGCTACGCCGCGCTCGCACGGCTGACCGGCGCTGGAGTGGTCCTCGAGATTATCACCAAGGGCACGCGCGATCCATTCGGCGAATTGGCGCCGGTCGCGGATGCTGTCGACTCACTCGGCCTCAAACTAGAAGCTGTCTCCGTCTTTCCGGCGCAGGACATGACATCCGTACAGCCGGGAGCACCGTGGCCGACTATGCCCAGCTTCCACGAAAGCTACTCCGCCGCTCGCCGGGCTTTCCCGGGCATCTCGCTGGGCGGCGGCATGGCCGCTTACTTCACCGAACTCAACCGCAAGCGTCCGCCAGCCGAGGCGCTCGACTACGTGACCTTCACCACCTGTCCAAGCGTGCACGCCGCAGATGATGTCTCGGTGATGGAGACACTTCAGGCAATCCCCCATCTAATCCGCTCCGCGCATGCTTTCATGGGGGAACGCTTGCCACTGCGTATCGGTCCCATCCAGCTCGGCTGCCGTGAGAACCCATACGGAAAATCCACTGCGCCGAATGAAGCGAACGCTCGCGTCTGTCTATCGCGCATTGATCCTCGTCAGCGCGGGCTGTTCAATGCGGCTTGGACTGTCGGATATTTCGCGGCCTGCGCTCGCGAAGGAATCGATGCCGTCGCGTTCGGTGACTTCGCCGGCCCCTTTGGCCAAATCCATAGGAAGGCTGATTTCGTGCAGCCATGGTATGACCAGCAGGATGGCCCAACGGTCTATCCCGCTTTCCATGTCTTGGCTGGTCTCTCAAAGCTCGGCGGAGCCACCTTGCTGTCCGTAGGAACTTCCGGCTGTGACGGCGTCGTGACGATCGCGGCTGAAAAAGATCGCCGCGTGACCCTGTGGGTCGCTAACCTTACCGCCAAGACGCAATCTGTGCGGCTTTCGGATTCGCCGAGCAGCGCCCGCATTGCTCTTCTCGGCGCCGAGCAGTTCGAGCGGGCGGCAACCGATCCCGACTTCATGGAAAGTTCCGCAAGACCGCTGGATGATCAAAGCATCTCGCTTGGCGCCTACGCCGTCGCGCGAGTCGACCTCGATCGATCGTCTTAGGCCTAGCCGATGTTCGCTGTTTGGCCAAACCCCCGTCAAAGATGAGGGTGGTAGTTCCATACTCTAAGGCAGCGCGTGGGATCCATCTCGCTTATACGTTCTACTATCGCGACGGCGACCAGGCTCGCCAGGTTCCGCCTGCCGAGACGCCAAGTTTTGAGGCCGCTCGCGCCGAAGCGATCCGTTGCGTAATCGGCCTGTTGGCTGATCTGGGCGATGACGATATGACCGGATGGTTAGTGCGCATGCGCGATCAGGCAGGCAACGAGCTTTGCACGATCAACGTCTGCGAGGCCGAAGCCGCACCGTAAACGGAAACAAGCCGGTTAGGCAGCACCGCTCACGTCTGTGTCGATACGCCAGCCCTTATTCAATTAGATCGTCGCCAGTCGGAACTTTTGTGATGTTGAGCCCTTGTCCATTGAACAGTGGAGGTACCAATGGCTAACCTGGGAAAATTGGCGATCGCGATGCTCGGCGTCTTGGCATACCAAAATCGCGACAAGATCGGCGACATGATCCGTGGAGCGGGTGATCGCAACCCAAATGATCCGCAAGGCGGGATTCTGGATCAGCTTTCAAAAGGCGTTTCGGGGACCGCGCTTGGCGATATTCTCGACCGGTTCAGAGGGGCAGGCGCCGGATCGAAGGTCGATTCGTGGGTAGGCACCGGGCCGAACGAGCCGATCCAGCCAAGCGAGGTGGAAGCAGCCATAGACGAAGACACCCTGACTTCCCTCTCGATGCAGACCGGCCTTTCGCGCGAGGAGCTCATAAGCCGGATCACGCGAGATTTGCCTGAGGCCGTCAGCAAAATGACGCCTACTGGTGAATTGCCCGTTGAGGCGCCGAAAGGCTCCGGTGAGACGACCTTGCTCGACGACGTGCCATCGCACAGGACGCAAGCGAATTCAGGCGGTCAAAGCGATATCTAAGGTGACGGCTAATCCATCAGGGAGAGATACTAAATCGTACTGGCGCGCGAGTTGGCATGATCGGGCAGGGCGGTCACGGTGGTGATACAGCAAACGTACTTGCCGAGTTGGCCGCGCTACTCGATTCCCGCTGGCGCATTCCAGGCACATCAATTCGTTTTGGACTGGATGCGCTCGTAGGTCTGGTCCCCGTACTCGGAGATGCGGCGACGGGCATTGTCTCGGCCTACATCGTCTTGCGAGCTCGAAACGTCGGTGCCGGAAATGGGTTGGTCGCCCGCATGCTAGGCAACGTGCTGCTGGATACGCTCGTAGGAAGTGTCCCAATTCTCGGCTCGATCTTCGACGTCTATTTTAAGGCGAACAATCGCAACATCACTCTGCTGCGCCGCCACATCAACAAGTGAGGCGGATAACCAATCGTCGCGATGCAATTCTTCTAAAAGGCTCGGAACCGACAGGGGCGCTGGGGCTTGAGTCGCGATTCCTGGAGTCGCGAGCATATGACCAGTGCCATTGACCGGCTTTCGTTCATCGAGTTCCAATCGCCCACACTGGTCGAGAAAGCTCCCGAAGGCGGAGATTGGCTTCACGAGATCAAATATGACGGCTACAGGACGCAGCTGGTCGTTGAAGGCGGAAAGGCGCGAGCATTCACGCGTCGCGGCTACGATTGGTCCCACCGTTACAAGAGGATTGTTCAGGCCGCGGCAAGCTTGCCGGTCAAATCCGCTATCATCGATGGTGAAGCTGTCGTCCTGGGCGACACCGGCCTGCCGGACTATCAAGCCCTGGAACGTGAGCTGGGCAACCCAAGTTCGCTGCGGATGACTCTCTACGCTTTCGACCTCCTGTACCTCGATGGCCGTGATCTACGGGAACAACCGTTAGTGAAGCGCAAGGCTGCGCTGAAGAAGCTGCTGACCGAAACCGAGCCAACCCTGACTTATGCCGAGCATCTGGAGGTGAACGGCAAGGATATGTTCGACCATGCCTGCCGGATGGGCATAGAGGGAATCGTATCGAAGCGAGCGGATGCTCACTACCGCTCGGGCGTCCAGACCAGTTGGGTCAAGGTCAAATGTGTCAAGAGCGACACTTTTCCAATCGTGGCTTTCGTCGAGAAACTTGGCGCGCAGCCGCGCCGCATCGCATCGTTGTACATCGGCAGGCGAGAGGGCGACCGGCTGCTTTATGCCGGGAAGGCCCAGACCGGCTATACGCTGGACGCAGCCCGGCGCGTTAGGGAGCGGCTTGATCCGCTTGTTGTCGCCAAGTCACCGCTGTCGGAGCCGATCAAGAAGCCCAAGGCGACATGGGTCAAACCAGACGTTCTTGCCGAGGTACAATTCAGTGGCGTGTCTGACCGCGGCATCTTGCGGGAGGCGGTCTTCAAGGGACTACGCGAGGAGCCGCGTGATGCGTCGCGACCATCAGCCGATATCAGCCCGTTTTCTTGCCTCGCGTTCGAGCCTCTTCCGGTCGTTGCCGTGTTCTCTGATTAGCTCGCGGACCTGTTCTGGCGTGATACGATGCTGTTTGGCGAAATAGCGAACCTCATAATCTTCATCGACTGATACACGGTTGCGATCTCGAAAATCACGCATGCTCTTGTCGTCTGCCATTATCTTTCCTCCTGATCAGAGAAACAACGACCGACGTTGTATGTTCCCGGCGCCTCACTTCGGCCGCCAGAGGCGCGGGCTGTCCGACCGTACTGGGGCCGCAGCCATTGCGAAGGTGATCTGGCGAAAGTTGGTTGGCCAAAGGCGAGGGTGATTTCGTTTGCTGTTCGGGATAGCTGACCGTGGATCGAGCCTGCCTGCGGGCCTCTTGGTTTTTTACGACGCCAGTCGGAACCCAGACGGGTCGCAGATGATTCAGATGCGCATCCGGGCTATCAACGAGGATCGTGAGCAAAATGGCGGGGGGTGACCACGAAGGCGACAAAGCTGCGCTCCGGGAAAGCCCAAGTTTCGTCTAGGACGCATGACCCGGCTCACAGCGCCGCGGCACGAGTTCGACTTTATCACCAAGGTCGGCCGCATAGACCACGCCGGAGCTCTCGCAATGTTGCAGAGGCATATGGGAGATCGAGAGGCGGTCTTTCGGAACTGATGGCTCGGCCAGAGCGCTAGACCAGCCTGCCGAGTGACGCTCAGTTAATCCCTATCGCGGCGCCCAGCCTGCCTTTCCGTTGCCGCTCAGTAAGCCGGCACAAGGCGCGTGTTTCGCAACGGCAAGGCCATGGTGAACTGCAAGCCGTCACGATGGTAGTTCAATTCGATCTTTGCGTTGCATTGCACGGTCACGACTTTTTCCAGAAGTGTCGTGCCAAACCCCCGGCGACTGGGCTGCTCTACTTTCGGCCCATCTCGTTCCCGCCAGTCAAGATTGACGATCTGTGTATCGCCGGACCCGCCTAACGACCAGCGGACATCAAGGCGGCCTCCCGTTTGCGAAAGCGCGCCAAACTTCGACGAATTGGAGGCCAGTTCGTGGAAAGCCATCCCGACGGGGACCGCAATGTCGGCGACTAGCGCTACGTTCGGGCCTTCCATAACGATACGCGGCCTGTCGCGCGTCTCATAGTGGTCAAGCTCGCTTTCGAGCAGCTTGTGCAGGGAGGCAGTCTGCCAATAATCGTCGGTAAGCATCGAATGGGTCTGGGCCAGGGAAACGAGCCTGGCTGAAAAATCGCGTACGAAATCATCGACGTTGCCGCTCGACTTGGCCGTCGCGCCCATCATGGCGCGAACGTTGGCCAGCGTGTTCTTGACGCGGTGATGCAGCTCGCGGATGAGCAATTTCTGCCGATCGGCGACCTCCCGCTTCTGTTCGATGTAGGACTGGACCTCACGCTGGCGGGCGCGGGCACGCAAGGCGGAGCGCACCGAGTTGGCGAGGCTCGAAGCCAGAAATGGCCGTTCAAGCACGATCAGATAGCGGTCCAGAAATGCCATCCGCGTGTCGACTTCGTTCCCCCGCATCGTCAGAAGCACGATCGGAAAATCCGACCATGCGGGTTGGGCTTCAAGCCAGGCCGCAAACTGCGTTCGATCGGAACTGAGCAGGGCCTCCTCGGCCACGACAAGGCACTGAGCCTCGTCGAGAAGCTGCACTGCCTCTTCCAAGCTGCCGCACACACGCGAGGCAATCTGGTTTGTAGCCAGGATGGAGGCCGCGATCCTCGCGTCACGGCCAAGCGGCGCCAGCACGAGAACGGCGGGGCTGGACGACATCACAGCGCCTTATCCCTCAGAAGGTCTGTCGGCTTGCCTTCAAATTCCGGAGATCCCATCAGGATGCCGCGGAATTGTTCCAGTGGCTCACCTACGGCCACGCCGTTACCGCCGATTTTAAACTCACGAATCGTCTCTTCGTGGGGGCCGACACGTTTCTTGACAACGGAAATCGCGCGTCTCAACTGACCTGCGTTCTCGAAGAAGCGCAGAAGCATGATGGAATCGCAGAGATAGGTCATGTCGACCGGCGCTGCCGTTTGCCCAAACAGCCCGTGATTGGCCAACAGCAGGATCGTCGCCACTGCCTTCTGATTGAGATAGGTGAGGATCTCGTGCATCTGAAGCACCAGATGTTGTTCTTCGGACATGGCATTGAGATAGCCAGTTAGGCTGTCGATCACGACGATCCGCACATTGGATTCTTCGACGGCCGCTTGGATGCGCGAAGACAATTCGCCTGGTGAAAGCTCAGCCGGATTGACAGATTCAAGCATCAGCGTGCCGTCCTCGGCAAACGGCTCCAGGTGCATGCCGAGCCCGGCGGCGCGCGCCAAGAAGATGCGCTTTGTCTCGTCAAACAACAGCACCAGCACACGCTCGCCACGCTCGAGTGCGGCATAGCAATAGGTGCAGGCAATGGTAGACTTGCCAACGCCAGACGGCCCCATCAGCATCGTGCTGGTACCACGGGCCAGCCCGCCGCCAAGCAGGGTGTCGATCCGGTTGTTGCTCATGGCCGGCGTATCATGCTCGGCCACCTCATGCTCGGCTGCAACGAGCCTCGGATAGGCGATAACGCCGCCTGGGCGAATTACGAAATCGTGAAAGCCGCCCCGGATCTGCACGCCACGCATTTTGATCACGCGTAGCCGCCGGCGCTCTCCACCATAGACGGGCGACAGCTGCTCCATCCGTATGACGCCGTGACTGATCGAATGCAAATTGAGGTCATCCTGCTCAGCGGTCAGGTCGTCGAGCATAAGCACCGTCACATTGTTGAGCATGAAGAAGCTCTTCAATGCCAACACCTGGCGCCGATACCGCAATGACCCTTGCGATAAAAGTCGAATTTCAGAGAGCGAATCGAACACCACGCGATCGGGTCTGACGCGTCCGATCTCGGCCATGGCAGACTGCACGGTTTCGCCGAGTTCCAATTCCGAGGAATGGATCAATGTCTGTAGCTGCGCCGGATCGAAACTGAGCTCTGGCGGCACAAGTTCAAGAATTTGCACCCCCTTCAGGTCCCAGCCGTGACGGCCAGCAACCGAGAGCAGTTCGCGCTTGCTTTCTGACAAAGTGATGTAAAGGCATGTCTCGCCTTTCTTGGCGCCCTCGATCAAAAACTGGAGGCCAAGAGTGGTTTTTCCAGAACCTGGTTTCCCTTCGATAAGATGGGAGCGGTTCCTGGCGTAGCCGCCACGAAGAATGTAGTCGAGCCCACTAACTCCAGTTGCGATCGCTGAGGCGTCGTCTCTGTCCAACTAATCCCCCAATGTAATTTCGAGAACCAGATAACGACGGGCACCTTTGGCGGTTCCACGTCTCTCGGTGAGAGACCGTTTTGAAAATCGGCTTGCCGGGGGTTTCGTCTGAGGCTGGGTTATGATTCAAGCTTTAGATGTGGACAAAGCAGAGCCGTGGCCGGATGGCCCAGATCGCCAAGAAGACCAAGCGCTACCCGTCTGATTTGACGGACGAGGAGTGGGAGCAGTTCGCACCGCTGATGCCCAAACCTGGGCGTCGCGGCCGTCCGCGCGAGGTTGATTTCCGGGAGGTGGTCAACGCCGTGCGCTACCTGGTCCGCTCGGGTTGCGGTTGGCGGATGCTGCCGATCCATTTCGGACCCTGGCAAACGGTCTACGGCTGGTTCCGCGAGTTGGCTCGGCGCTTTCTGTTCCAGACCATCCACGACGTGGCGCTGATGCTGGATCGCGAACGAGCCGGGCGCGAGGCCAGTCCCACGGCTGGTGTGATCGACAGCCAGTCGGTCAAGGCTCCGCAAGCTGAAACAAGGGGTTATGACGCCGGCAAGAAGATTGTCGGCCGCAAGCGACACATTGCCGTGGATACGGATGGGCGGCTGTTGATTGTCAATCTCACCACCGCCGACATCTCCGACAGTGACCGGCGCTCAGGCGATCCTGGATGGTATCCGCAGGCGCTGGCCCTGGGTGAAGCATCTGTTCGCCGACGGCGCCTATGACCGGCTGAAGCTCATGGACAAAGCCACCTATCTCGACTTCGTGGTCGAGATCATCCGTCGATCCGACGACCAGAAGGGCTTCCAGATCCTGCCCCGCCGCTGGGTCGTCGAGCGGACCTTCGGCTGGATGACAAGATGGCGCCGCCTCGTGCGCGACTACGAGCAGCGCATCGACGTCTCGCAAGCCATGATCCTTGTCGCTATGGGCGGCAATCTCATCCGCCGAAACGCTCATCCGTGAATTTCAAAACGGACTCTGAGCGCTATTGTCGTGAGACGAAAAGGCGACAGGAAGCGCGGCAAAAAGGGGCGCCGTACCTCTCGGAGCCCTTTTTCAAGTTCAGTTTGGAACCGGCGACCTACCAGCCTTGCCGGCCATACCAGTCATCGATGTCGCGCTGAGCGCGGTCCTTCTCAATGCCGTAGCGCTCTGAATCTTGCCTTCCAACTGATCGCGGTTACCGGCAATACGGTCCAGATCATCGTCTGTGAGTTTGCCCCACTGTTCCTTGACCTTGCCCTTTACCTGCTTCCAATTGCCTTCGACACGGTTCCAGTCCATGGCACCTATCCTCGTTTGTTTCGGACTGAGAAAAACGCCGTAACGCTACCGGAGTTCCCGTCAAGTTTGAGCAGATCGACCGATCGAAGCGTGGCGAGGTAGGCGGCCCCGAAGCAACCCGCTCTGGAACGCGATGATGGCTTGCCGCGCCGGCTGTGTTCTCCACAGTCTTGGCCACAGTCGCTCGCGAGACTAGCTTCGTTGGACAAACAGCGACAGGGATAGCGTGAAGCCAACTATGCTGCGTTGGTCATCCAAGCCTGGCGTCAGATACTAATTCTTGCTGTTGGGAGCCATGTTCCCTGCGGCTTTTGCCCTGAAGCGCCTTACCCGGCTGCGTGTGCCGCAGCTCTCATCCGAGCACCACCGCCTGCGCCCGCCACGCGAGGTGTCAATGAAAAGCCAACCGCAGTTCGGCCCGGTGCACTCGCGCACGCGGCGGCGGTCATTCCTGGACACCAAAAACTCGGCTGTCTCAAAGGCCACGCGGTGGCCGATCGTGTTCAGACTGGCTGCGTCGGTCCACTGCCAAGCGAGGCGGTCGCCGGACGGGAAAAGCGAGCGCTTCGGCAGGGCTAGGGCGACTGCATCGCGCACGATTTGCAAGGCATCGTCCGGCACCCGGGCGCCTGCCGCCTCGGCCTGGAGAGCCGCGTAAACGGCCTCGCGCAAAATCTTGGCCTTTTCCAATGCCGCCTCCGCAAGGAGCGGGCGGGCGGAAGCCTCCGCGAGCAGTGCTCGCGCCTCATCGACGTCGATCAAATCGGCACGTCCAGCCCAGACGACCAGGTCGGCATAGGTCTGCAAGAGGTCTGGGCCCCATACATCGCGTCGCGCGTCGACCGTGTTGACGAAGTCCAGGCAGGCGTGACCGCCAACCATGCGCATGTCGACGATAGTCTTCGCACAATCCATCCCCGGAAACATCGGTTGGCGGAACCGTATTGGCAAGAGGCCGTTGTAACGAAATAAACGTCTTTTGGCCGTTACGACGAACCAACAACGCCCAGCGAAGGCTGCTTCCGATGAACCGCAACACAGCGACATTTTTGGTTTTATGTGTGATCTGGGGCACCACGTGGATCGGTATCAAGGCAGGGATCGCCACCGTGCCGCCTCTGATGTTCGCAGGCACGCGTTTTACAGTAGCCGGCTTGCTGATCCTCAGTGCGACGCGCCTAAGGGGCGCTGCTCTACCACGGGTGGCGAAAAGGAGTTGGCCGCGCCTTTTCGTTGTTACGTTGTTCATGATTCCGCTTTGCTATGGCCCACTCTTTTGGGGCATGCTCTACATCGATACGGGCACCGCGGCTGTTCTTGAGCTTTCGCTGACCCCCGTCACGCTGCTTGGGTTTGCGTTGCTTCTGGGGGACGAACGCTATGACGGCCGCAGGCTCTTTGCGATTTTGCTCGGTGCGGCCGGTCTGTGCGTCCTGTTCGGGCCCGAAGCCTATGCTGGTTGGACACACGCAGACCAGCAGGGCAGGGGGCTCCGGCTGCTGGCGATGACAGCGGTGGCGTCGGCAGCTGTAATCTATGCATGGGGTTCGGTGCTCGCGCGGCCGCTTCTTGAGGTATATTCATCGGACTTCATCGCCGGCTTCACCACCCTTTTCGGGGGCGCATTCCTAATTCTCATCTCACTCGTTGTGGAGCCAGGCGCGGCCGCGGCTCTAAAAGGCGATTGGGGCTGGCCGGCCTGGGTCGGGTGGCTGTTCCTCGTGCTGTTTGGTTCGTTCATAGGCTACACACTCTTTATCCAGCTCCTGCACGAAATCGGCGCCTCGCGCGCCGGAGCATTTGCCTTCGTCTCACCCGTGATTGCCGTCGTGCTTGGCATCATCACCTACGGCGAGGAGGTTAGCCTGATCGACATCATCGGCATGGCTATCATGCTCTTCGCAGCGTTTCTTGCGCTACGCGAGCGCAAACAGGAAACATCATCCGCTTCCCCGCCGTTGATTCCACGCTCCGCGCGGGCCGATGGCAGAATATGAAAGACGGCGCGCGCATCCAGCCGCCAATCAGCCTTGAGATGGAAAAGCACAAGGTTCGCGTCTATGCGAAAAGAGGGCTTTCCCGGCAGCGTATCCCGCCTACCACCGGCGGCGAGGAAAGCTCCAACTTATATGACAACACTAGTCGGCGAGGGTTTTGCCGAGTTGCTGTCAAGATTGCAGGCGGGATTTGATGGAAAAATCGCGAGGCTGCAATCAGCGACCTATTCGTTCCGATCGCGATGCAGGCTATCCGCCAACGCGTCGACAAAGTGTCAGCCGCATCGCTTCAGTTCCGCCACCTGAACGCCGAGACGGAATGCCTGACCATCGGCATAAGAACGTGCATAGCTTTCTGCTTCGAACGGAAACGTCAGGGTGCTGCCGTAGGCGGTGACGCGGACCGTCCACTTCTTGTCGCGAACGAGTTCGACCGAATTGTCGGGCGACGTCATGATTTCCTCCGGCACCAGCAAGGCGAAGGCACGGATAGCGTCGCAAAGGTTGTTTGAATGCAAACAATCCGACACGCTCATGTCGCTTGTTCTATACGCCCAGACTTTCTCTCGATTAGAGCAGCGCCACGGCTGCAATGTCGGTGGCGTTAAGTCCCCTAGCTGACAAGACCTTTCCCATCGCGTTGGTCCCCTTGCGGCGTCACGCAGCGACCTTTCTGAACGCCGAGATTGTCAGCCCGCAGTGTCCCGAGAGAATAGCCGGCAAGCCGCACGGTGCGAATGGCAACTCTGCGACGACTGCTTCAACAACTTTCGCGACTGGCTCATGTGAACGTCGACCACTGGGCGCTCACACTGGCTTCTGCGACCAGCCAGCTGCGATGAATTCATCACGGCTGATCACCTTTCAGGATTCTCGAGCATGTGGCGCACCAACTTGAACTCGATCGGCCCAAGAGGAATCTCCCCGGTGCTGCAAATACGGTGGTATCGAGCTCCATCTCGAGGTCGCGATATGTCAGTGGTCTGCGCTTCTGCGCCAATTTCGTGACGGTAGCCCAATCGCGAGCCTTCGCAGGTGATCGAGGAGCTATTGCGGCGCAAATGGTCTGATGAAGCGTTCGTCGACCCCGGGCTGCAACAGCCTGTGCTGACCTTCAGCACCTGGGGATATCAAGGCGACACAGGGCAGGGAATTGGTCCGGGCATCCCGCTTCAGCCGGCCGCTCCCGTCGCCAGCTCATTGTCTGGCCGACAGTCCAGCACAATTCCCACGCACCGGCCTTTTCGCGGCAAGACCTAGCGCGTCATCGATCGAGCGGGCCAGCTTGCTGCCGAAGCCATCCACCACCTGCAGAAGGTGGCCTAGGAGCAGGTAGAACTCCGCATCCTGCGAGGGAATGCACCGGCCGCGGCTCCTTCGAACTCAGCGAGGGAAACGGAAGTCAGCTCTTCGCAGTTCAACTTCGAGAGCAGACGTTCCTGGATTGGCCTTGGCACATTTGTGAACGGTCGATTCCAATGGCTGTCAAAGAGTACGGCGCGACATTGAGGCGCCAGCGAACCAGCTCTAAACCGGTCGAGCTAGTAGCCGGGCCGGGTCAATCCGAGACAATTTCGTAGTGAAGAAGCTGGGCTTCGTCGAGTGCCGACTTCACTCCAGGCGAGATGACGCCGGAGCCGAAGAGGATAATATCTTCACGGCGTACGAATACTTCATGGCCCAGTCCCATGGACACAAACGTGCCCGAAGAGCTTCGTTCGAGAAGCCGAGCTCTGCCATTCAATATGGTGAAGGCGGCGTGGCGCCTCGATACCCAGGGCCGCTCGACGATGATGTCGCATTCCGCCGATCTGCCGATTGTCACGGATTCGCCGTTTCGACAGGATCGCAGCTGATCTCTGTAGCGGATGACCAGATGAATCTGCCGCGGCAGGACCGAGCGTCTATCTGTAGTGGCGCCATGGCTGGTGATCTGCGTACCGGGGGCCCCATCGTCGCTCCACAGGGTATAGACATCGAAGAACTCTTGCTTCCCCTTCAAGGCCATTTTGTCGAGGAGCCGCAGGCCCTTGCGGCTTCTCGGGGAAAGGGCTTCGCAGAAGCTCTGGCTGATCAGCACCTCTCCGGGGTTCGCCGTGGTGGACAACCTTGCGGTGACATTGACAACGTCACCGAATATCGCGCCCCGCGCGCGAATGACCGCCCCGAAATGCAATCCGATACGGGCGCTTAACGGACCTTTAGTCAGTTGGTGGCTGATTTGGCAGACGGCCCTCAGCGCCATTTCCGGGCTCTCGAAGAGGCTGAGTATGTCATCGCCCTTCGAGTAAATGAAATCACCACCGTGCTTGGCGACGATCTCGCGCATCGTGTCCAGGCAATCCGAGACCTGCTGTAGAGCGGCATCGTCTCCGATCCGCTCATAGAGTGGCGTGCTGCCCACGACATCAGCTAAGAGGACTGCGGCAAGAAGCGTTTCCTGGTCCATCGATCTCGTGTCCGACCCAAAAAGTCAGCGTGCGTGTATAACACACGAGGTTGCCTGCGACATATCTGCTCGTGCGCCTGGGGCCGGGGCGATGCCTCAGGTGATCGTCGCGGACGGACGGGCGTATGCCATTCGTCGGCTTCGTGCCGGGCGACATCCAGAACCCTCTTCGCCCCAATCGTTCGCGACCTCGGTGCTATGAGTGGACTTGGTCTTTTAGGTTCGGAAAGGATGACCGAGTGCAAAGATTGGGCAACGGCCTTCTCATACACCATCAACCACGACCCGATCTCGTCCCTCCGACTTCGCGCGGAATAGTGCCAGATCGGCGGCTTTGACGAGATCATTCGGGCTCTCGTTCGTATTTGGGACCGGTGGCGACGCCAACGCTGTGCTTTGCGATAACATCACGGATCCATTGATCAGATTTCAGGTATATTCTCTTTGAAGATCACCTGAAGTCGTGGTTGATGCGGTTCATAGTTCAGGTGCCTGACAGAGTGGCTTAAAATGTTGAGCGCTTCCCGCGCCTCGACGCGCGGATTTTGATCTATGACCGCATCGAGCGTCCCATCCAACAAA
The DNA here is from genome assembly GCF_040320135.1 of Mesorhizobium sp. M0772. Lineage (NCBI taxonomy): Bacteria > Pseudomonadati > Pseudomonadota > Alphaproteobacteria > Hyphomicrobiales > Phyllobacteriaceae > Mesorhizobium > Mesorhizobium sp. M0772. The sequence goes on from NZ_JAMYPB010000027.1 coordinate 63,201, forward strand.
AGTTCCTTGGTGCCGTCTGTCACCTCGTGGCCAAGAAAGAGAATGTCTTTGGCGCGTCCACGCTCCTTGAGCGCCCGAGCGATGCCGGTGTTGCCGGCGCCGACATTGTAGATCGCGGCAAGATCGGGGTGCCGGTCCAGAAGCGCTGATGCTTCCGAATAAGCCTTCTCTCGGTCATCCAGCATTTCGCGCATCTCGACGATCTCGAGATTGGGCGACTCCTCGGTCAAGATGTGCCGGAATCCCATCTCGCGTTCCTCATGGCCGCGATAGGACAGCGAACCGGCGAACAGCGCCACCTTGCTTGGGCGTTCCGATCCCATGAAGCGGTTGAGCAGATAGCCGGCCAGCCGCCCCGCGGCGCGGTTGTCGATGCCGATATAGGCCACTCTCGGAACATGCAGGATGTCGGAGGCGATGGTCACCACCTTGACGTCATTGGCTGACAGCGAGCGGATCGCCTCGCGCACCGTTGGATGATCGAGCGCGATCACGCCGACGCCTTGTGTCTGTCCACGCAATTCTTGCAGCAGGCGGGCGAGCCGGTCGGGGTTGAAGCCCTCTATGGTGGCGATGTGGACGTCGAGATCGGGGCGCGCTAGGGCCTGCGCCTCGATGTGTCGATGCAGCATCTTGATGAAGGAATTGGTGCCGGCCGGCAGAGCGAAGTCGAGACGGATGACCTCTCCAGGTGAGGGCCTGGGCGGCGCTCCGTTCGGGCCTTCCGCGATGTAGCCGAGGCGCTGCGCCATTTCGAGCACGATCTCACGCGTGCGCGCCCGCACACCGGGCCTGTTGTTCAGCACGCGGTCGACGGTGGCGGCGGAAACGCCGGCTTCCCGGGCTATGTCAGTCAAGGTGGAACGCACCGTCTTCATCTCCTCAATGCATCAGATCGCACAATGCCGCTAGCCCGTCCGACGGCCACAGCTGCCAGCCATCAGCGATTCTGATGGGAAATGATGTATCCAGCCTTAGCCGATGCGCAAGGAGGTTGGGCTAAATCGCGTCACCCGGCGTGATAGTCGCGTGCCAGAAAGGCAGATTTCCCATCAAATCGAGGCATTGAGCCCGTGTGTCGACCTTTGCATGACGTATTTTCTCCGCGGTTGCGGTGTTACGATGTATTTTGAGTATTTATGATGTTGACAGCCTTCCGGTGCTGCCGTCAATATCCCTCAACGGGCTCGTGGAGGAAACATCGGCCCTGAGGGAGGAATTCCAATGTCTGATTTGATCCGCATATCGCGACGCGGCTTGTTGGCGTCCGGAGGGAAGGCGGCGGCGTTCGTGGCTGCGGCCGGTATCGCACCGCAATTCATCCGTCCCGGCCGTGCCGTTGCGGCCGACGCGCTGGCGCCAGGCATGGTAGGCGGTCCCACCGGTTTCGAGGGCGCCGAGCGCTATCAATATGGCGCCGACACGCCGGAAGCCCGTGCCGTTGAGGCGGCCAAGGCCTTGAAGGGAGCTGGCAAGGCACCGGCCAAGATCGTGCTTGGCTGTCGGATGGCTCGATTGGCCAACTCACACAGCCTTTCCCTGCGGGTGCGCCGTCGATCAAGGAGCTGTGGGAAAAGGAAACCGGCATCCAGATCGAGATCGTCGGCCTGCCAAACGGCCAGGAATTCACCAAGACGATGCAGGACATCTCCACCAAGGGTGGGGCCTATGACATCTACTCGACGGAATGGAACCGCCTCGGCGACCTTGCCGAGACCGGCGGCATCGCCAAGCTCGACGACTTCGTCGCCCAGTACAAGCCCGAATGGGACGATCCCAAGACCGGCTATGTCGACGGCGCCAAGGGCGTGTCGCTGCTCAACAAATATCGCGGGTCCAACTATGGCGTGTCGCTGGACGGCGACTTCCAGACCTGGGTCTACCGCACCGACCTGTTCGGCGACGCTGCCGAGCAGAAGGCGTTCAAGGACAAATTCGGCTACGATCTGGCGCCGCCGAAGACCTGGAAGCAGCACAGTGACATCGCGGGCTTCTTCCAGCGGCCCGACAAGGGCCTGTTCGGCTCCACCGACCTGCGCAACCAGGGCTGGGGCTACACCAACTGGTATCAGCGCTATGTCTCGATGGCATCGCCCAACCAGTTCCTGTTCGGCGACGACGGCAAGCCGCTGATCAATTCCGAGCACGGCATTGCCGCCACCAACGAATATGTCGGCTCGCTCGTTCATCACTCGCCGGACGCGATCTCCTGGGGCTGGCCGGAGCAGTATGGAAATTTCGCCAAGGGCGGCGCGGCGATGACCTGCGCCTTCTCGAACCTGCCGAAATTCCTCGACAATGCCGGCAACAAGGATTCCGCCGTCACCGGCAAGATCGGCTCGATGCTGCCGCCCGGCCGCGAAGTCGACGGCAAGCTGATCAGCCGTTCCGTGCTGTGGTTCTCGCTGACCGGCATGGTCTCGTCTCAGTCGAAAAACCAGGAGGTCGCCTACCTCCTGCTGCAGTGGCTGGGCTCCGCCCGCATCTATGCCTGGATGAGCGCCAATCCGGGCGGCTATCTCGATCCGTTCCGGCTCTCGGATTTCTCCGATCCGCTGGTGCGCCAGACCTACCACGCCTACCACATCGACGTGGTGCGCGAGACCGTCGCCCGCACGGTGCCGACGATCAACTATCCCGGCGCCACCGCCTTCCACAACGCATTGGACGAAAACCTGATGGCGTCGCTGACCAAGGCCAAGACAGCGGAACAGGCGATGGCCGACACGGAAGCGGAGTGGAAGAAGATCGCCCGCCGCATCGGCGAGGACAAATTGCTCGAAGCCATCAGGACGAACAAGGAGGCCTGGCCGACGGTTCTCGACCCGATCAGCTGATCCGTCTCCCTGGATCAGCGCTGGAGGGGAGGAGCATCTGTTCCTCCCCGCCGCAGTCAACGCCACCAGCAAAGCAGCCAGATGAAGCGTTCCGTCCCCTTCGAGATATTCCGCTACGGCGCGATCTTCGCGGCGATGGCGGTGACGCTGGTACCGATCCTGTGGATGGTGTCGATGGCCTTCAAGCCGATCGCCGAATGGTCGGCGACCGGCGCCGACCTGACATGGTGGCCGAAGAACCCGACGCTCGGCAATTTCCAGTTCGTCTTCGGCGAGTCCAACAACAATCTGATCGTGGCGCTCGACCGCACCGCGCTGAAGCCGATCCTGTCGTCGCTGCTGTCTTCGGTGTTCGGCACGGCGATCGCAATGTCGGCGGGCACGGCTGCGGCCTACGGGCTGTCGCGTTTCGGCTCCGGCCAGAACCTGCCGCTGGCGCTGATCCAGCTCAGGCTGTTTCCGCCAATGGCGGTGATGATCCCGGTCATGATCATGTGGGCCTTCCTGAACTTCACCGACAGCTGGTTTGGCCTGGCCCTGATCTACGGCATCGTCACCCTGCCGTTGGCTTTCTGGCTCATGAAGACCTTCTTCGACGACATGCCGCGCGAGATCGAGGAAGCGGCGCTTGTCGAAGGCTGTTCGCGGCTGCGCGTCTTCACGCGCATCACGCTGCCGATGATGCGCGCACCGCTGGCCAGCGCCGCCCTCTTCGTCTTCATCCTCAACTGGTCGGACTATCTGATCGCGCTGCTGCTGACGACGCGTGAATGGGTGACGATCCCCGTCTACATGGCCTCGCTGTCCTCCTCGATGACCGGGCAGCTCTATGGCGCCAAGGCCGCGCTCGGTCTTATCGCCGCGGTGCCGCCGGTCATCATGGGCATCGCCATCCAGCGCCATCTGGTGCGCGGACTGACGTTCGGCGCGCTCAAGCAATGAGCGCGGTGACCGTGACTGTCTCAAAGGACGCAAAGGCCGCGCTTGGCAAGCCCGCGCTGCGGGACGAGGGAGCGCGGCTGGGATTCCGGCTGACGCTGCCGGCGCAGGTTTTGGTGCTCTTCATCTCCGTCTTCCCGCTGCTGATGCAGCTCTACATCAGCGTCACCGACTGGTCGCCGCTCTCCGGCCTCGGCTGGTGGAACGCATGGGAGATGTGGAACAGCTTCGCCAACTACACCGACCTTGCCGCCGATGCGCGCTTCTGGAGCGCGCTGAGGCGCACGGCCATCGTCATGGTCGTGTGCGTGCCCGTCGAATTCCTGCTTGGCCTGGCATTGGCGACGCTGTTCGCGGACGATTTTCCGGGCAAGCGGATCTTCTATTCGATCCTGCTGATGCCGATGATGGTGGTTCCGGCGGTGGCCGGCTACATGTTCTTCATGCTGTTCCAGTCGGGCGGGCCGCTGAACGACATCCTGTCGGCACTCAGCGGGTCACGCGTCACCATCGCCTGGCTGTCGGACCCGACGCTGGCGCTGATCGCGGTGATCATCGCCGACATCTGGCAATGGACGCCGCTGATGTTCCTGATCCTGCTTGCCGGCCTGGTCGGCGTGCCGCAGGACCAGATCAAGGCGGCGACCCTGCTCGGCGCCAATGCGTGGCAGCGCTTCGTCACCATCGTGCTGCCGAAGATGAAGACGATCATCATCATCGCGCTGGCGATCCGTGTCATCGAGAACTTCAAGATCTTCGACACGCTCTACATCATGACCGGCGGCGGCCCCGGCGTCGCCACGGAGACGATCTCCGTCTACATCTACAAGGTCACGACGCAGGACCTGATCTGGGGCTATGTGGCGGCGATCGCGCTGGCCATCCTGGTCGTGCTTTCGATCGTTGCGGTATTGGCCATGAAGCGCATGGCGCGCGCAAGGCTGGTGCCGGCATGAGCGCGATCCAGCTGCGCAACCTGGTCAAGACCTTTGGCGAGTTCACGGCGCTGAAGACCATGGACCTCGACATCGCCGATGGCGAGTTCATGGCGCTGCTCGGGCCTTCGGGCTGCGGCAAGTCGACAACGATGAACATGATAGCCGGCATGGAGGAGCCGACCAGCGGCAAGATCCTGTTCGGCGAGCGCGACATGGCCGGCGTGCCGATGGGCCGGCGCGGCGTCGGCTTCGTTTTCCAGAACTATGCCATCTTCACCCACATGACGGTGCGCCAGAACCTTGGCTACGGGCCGCGGATGCGTGGTGCGGCGAAAGCTGAGATCGACCGCCGCGTCGGCGCCACCGCCGAGCTGCTGCAGTTGACGCCGCTGCTCGACCGCAAGGCCGACCGGCTCTCGGTCAACATCCTGCAGCGGGTGGCAATCGGACGCTCGGCGATCATGGAGCCGGCCATCTTCCTGCTCGACGAGCCGCTGTCCAATGTCGACGCCGCCTTCCGGGCGGTAATGCGGACCGAGCTCAAGCAGCTGCAGCGCCAGTTCAGGCAGACGATGGTCTACGTCACCCATGACCAGCTCGAGGCCATGACCATGGCCGACCGCATTGCCGTCATGGATCACGGCGTGCTGCAGCAGGTGGGAACGCCGCTGGAAGTCTACAACAATCCAGCCAATGTCTTCGTCGCCCGCTTCATCGGCGCTCCGGGCATGAACCTGCTGAAGGGAAGGCCGGCGGAGAGCGACCGGGGCCTGGTGGTCGATCTCGGGCCACTGGGGGTCACGCCGACGCTGCCGGATGCGCTGGCCGCCACCTTGCGCGGATCGCGCTCCGAGGTGCTTTACGGCTTCCGGCCCGAACAGGTGTCGCTGGTGCAGAGCGGGCAGGGCCTCGCCATGCCGGTGAGCTTCGTCGAGCGGATCGGCGCCAGGACCATCGTCCATCTCGGCGATGGCGAGACCGCCGTGAAGGCGGTGTTCGACAATGCTGTCGGACTGTCGATCGGCGAGCTTGCCGTCGTCGCCCCCGTGGCATCGTCCGTGCGTGTCTTCGATGCCCGCAGCGGCATTGCGATGAAGGCAGGTTGACATGGCCGATATCGTCTTTCGCAATGTCAGCAAGCGTTACGGCACGACGCTCGCCGTCGACGACGCCTCGTTCACCGTCAATGACAACGAATTCTTCTGCTTCTTCGGGCCGCCGCTGTCGGGCAAATCGACAATCCTGCGCCTGGTGCTCGGGCTGGAGACGCCTGACGCCGGAGAGATCCTGATCGGCGGCAAACCGGTCAACACCGTCTCGCCGGCCGAGCGCAATGTCGCCATGGTGTTCCAGAACCTGGCGCTGTTCCCCCATATGAGCGCGCGCGACAATGTGCGTTTCCCGCTGGTCGAGCGCAAGGTCGCCGAGGCCCAGATCGAAAAGCGTGTCGCCGACGTCGCCGCCAAGCTGCATATCGGCCACATCCTTCACAAGCCGCCGGCGCAGCTTTCCGGTGGCGAGCGGCAGCGCGTGGCCATAGCCCGCGCCCTGGTGCGCGACCCGAACGCCTATCTGATGGACGACCCGATCTCTGCGCTCGATGCGCGGCTGCGCGAGGAAACGCGCGTCGAGCTCAAGCGCATCCAGCGCGAACTCGGCAAGACGCTGATCTACGTCACCCATGACCAGGAAGAGGCGATGTCGATCGCCGACCGCATCGCCATTCTGGAGAATGGCAGGATCCGGCAGATCGGCGCTCCGGCGGAGATCTACGACCGCCCGGCGAACACCTATGTGGCGCGACTGCTTGGTTCGCCGATGATGAACATCCTCAAATCCGTTCGCGGCGACGGTGGCATCGAGGCCGCAGAAGGCACGGTCAGCATCGCCGATCGCGCTGCTCCGGCCGACGCGATCGAAATCGGGCTCAGGCCGGAGGACATCCAGGTCCGGCCCTGGGTCGACGGGGGCGTTGGCCGCCCGGCACGCGTGTTCGAGGTCGAGCCGCTTGGCGGCTACACGGTGGTAACGCTCGCCGCCGGAGAGGCGCGGCTGAAGGCGCTGCTGCGCGGCCAGCCCGACATCAGGCCGGATGCGGCGGTAGCGATATCCTGCGAGCCGGCCCGGGTGCATTATTTCGGGCAGGACGGAGGCGCGTTGGCGAGATGATCGCGGCTGCGAAAACAGAATTGCGGGAGGAAGACATGGCGAGCGAAGGCTTCGAGCCGGACGTGAAGGTCCGCACGAAAGAATACCGTATCGGCTGCATCGGCGCCGGCATGATCATGGCCGAGTGCCATCTGGCAGCCTATCGCGAAGCGGGGTTCAACGTGATGGCGATCGCCTCGCGGACCCGTTCCAATGCGCAGAAGGTCGCCACGCGTTGGGACATCCCGACCGTGCACGACACGCCGGAACAGCTGATCGAGAATCCCGAGATCGAGATCGTCGACCTTGCCTTTCCGCCCGACCAGCAGCCGGCGCTGATCCGCCATGCGCTGAAGCAGCCTCACATCAAGGCGATCCTGGCGCAGAAGCCACTGGCGCTGTCGGTCGATGAAGCCGTGAAGCTGCGCGACGAAGCATCAAAGTCCGGCAAGATCCTCTCGGTCAACCAGAACATGCGCTACGACCAGTCGATGCGCGTTCTGAAGCAGATCATCGACAGCGGCGCACTGGGCGACATCGTCTTCGCGCAGATCGACATGCATGCCATCCCGCACTGGCAGACTTTCCTTCAGGACTACGACCGGCTGACGCTCGCCAATATGAGCGTGCATCATCTCGACGTGCTGCGCTTTCTGTTCGGCGATCCCTCGGAAATCACCACGCTGACACGCAAGGACCCGCGCACGACATTCGAGCATAGCGACGGCATCACCGTCTCGACGCTGCGCTTTCCCTCCGGCGTGCTCGCCGTGTCGCTGGAGGATGTCTGGTCCGGACCGCGCCAGGAGGGCTATCTGGACGACCAGCACATCAACTGGCGCGTCGACGGCACCAAGGGTGTCGCCAAAGGCACGATCGGCTGGCCGAAAGGCGCTGCCTCGACGCTGACCTATGCCTCGACCGAGACGACCGGCGGCGAATGGGTCAGCCCGAGCTGGGACACGATGTGGTTCCCGCATGCCTTCATCGGCGTGATGGAGCAATTGCAGCATGCGGTGAAGACAGGCGCGCCGCCGGCGCTCTCCGTCGCCGACAACGTCAAGACAATGGCACTGGTCGAGGCCGGCTATCGCTCGATCCACGAGGGCCGCACCGTCAAGCTTTCCGAAATCTCGATAAAATCAGCCAACTGAATCGCTTACAGGGAGGAATTCACATCATGATGCAGGCAGGTATTTTCACGGGCTATTTCCCGTACGGCCCCGAAGAGACGGCAAAGAAGATCCGCGGGCTCGGTTTCAACACGGTGCAGCTCGACCTGCATTTTAGGGATATCGATCTGTCGGCCGGGCAGATCACTGAGGAAAAGGCCAAGCAGGTGCGCGACGTCTTCCGCGACAACAACCTGCCGATCTGCTGCGTGTCGGGCTACACCAACATCATCCATCCCGACAAATCCGAGCGCGACAAGCGCGTCGGCTATCTCAAGGAGATCATCCGCAACGCCCGCAGCTTCGGCTCGCCCTACGTGATCTCCGAGACCGGTACCTACAACACCGAATCCGACTGGGTGCATCACCCGAAGAACAAGACCGAGGAAGGATTCGAGGAATGCCGCAAGGTGATCGCCGAGCTTGCCCAGACCGCCTATGACCATGGCGCGGTCTTCCTCCTCGAGACCTACGTCAACAACGTCGTTGGCTCGGTCGAGGAGACGGTGAAGATGTTCGCCCACGTCGACCATCCCGGCCTCGGCCTGCTGATGGATCCGACCAACTATTTCGAAACCCACAACATCGACAGGATGGACCAGATCCTGAACCAGGTGTTCGATACGCTGACCGACAAGATCAAGATCGCGCATGCCAAGGACGTCAAGCGTTCGGGCAGCGACAAGTCGGAAAAGCATGCCGACATCGGCGACGAGGATGCGATGGAGAGCCACACCTTCCGCGGGGTCGGCGAGATCGAGCTGCCGGCGCCCGGGCTGGGATCGCTGAATTACGATCTCTATCTGCAGCGGCTGGCGGAAAAGCACCCAAACATCCCGGTCATCATCGAGCATCTCTCGGAAGACGACGTGCCGCGCGCGAAGAAATTCCTCGACGGGAAGTTCCGCGCCAACGGCCTGTGAGCGCCGGTTGCGCCGCCGGCGCATGGCGGCGCAACTCCAACCAAGGGAGGAATGAATGTTGAAATTCGCATTGAAAGTGGCTGCCGCGGCAACGCTGGTGGCCGGGGTCTCCTTGAGCCTGCCGGCATTCGCGCAGGACGGCCAGAAGACCTTCTATCTGCTGTCGCATGGTGGCCCTTCGGACGCGTTCTGGATCGACTGGAATGCCGGCGCGACCAAGGCCTGCGACCAGCTCAAGGTGACCTGCAAGATCTCGTTCAGCGGCGGCGACATGGCGGCGCAGAAGGAGGCTTTCAACTCGGCGCTCGCCGCCAAGCCGGACGGCATCGCCACCACCTCGGCTCAGCCCGGCCTGTGGACGGAGGAGGTGAAGGCCGCCAAGGCCGCCGGCATACCGATCGTGTTCTTCAACACCGACGATCCGGCGACCGGGCGGCAGGCCTATGTCGGGGCCGACCTCAGGGAAGCGGGCGTCATCTGGGCCAAGTATCTCGTCGACCACAAGATGGTGAAGCAGGGCGACAAGGTGTTCCTGCCAGTCGAAGTGCCGGGCGCCAGCTACCAGCAGCTGGAGACCGAGGGCATCGCCAGCGTCTTCGATCCGCTCGGCATCAAGTACGACGTGGTCGATTGCGGCACCGACCCGGCCGGCATCATCGCCAAGATGACCGACTACATGGTCGCCAACAATCCGCCGGCAATCATTGCACTGGGCGATTCCGTGGCAGCAAGCATCAAACGCGTCTTCGACGGGGCCGGTGTGTCGGCCGGCAAGGTCCCGGTCGTCGGCTGGGGCAACTCAAAGGAGACGGCCGAGGCGGTCAAGTCCGGCTTCGTCAATGCTGCGGCCTGGCAGTACCCGTCGGCGCAGGGCTTCATGCCGGTGGCGCTGCTCGGGCTTGCGGCCTCTGGCGAGCCGATCGGCTACGACATTCACACATTCAGCCTCTACGACGCCTCGAGCGTCGAGCCGATCCTGAAACTCTACAACAAGTGACGACAATCGGCGCCCGCCCCCCCCTGGCGGGCGCGGGCCGCCACGCCACGGCGGGCCCGCGTTTGCCCTCCCCCCACGCCACGCCCCCCCGCCGCGGCCGCGCCCCCGGACGAAACGCACGGTCCTGACAGATATGGCAATCACCGCCGCCGACGACACGCAGCGAGCGAAGGGCAGGTCTGCGCTGCTGCGTTCGCCGCAATTCTCCTCGCTCATCATCCTCATCGTGCTGCTCGTGGTGTTCGCCATCGCCGACGGCAACTTCCTGTCGCCGCTCAACATATCCAACATGATGGCGTTCCTGCCCGAGCTCGGCATCATCGCTCTCGGCATGACGCTGCTGCTGACGGCGGGCGAGTTCGATCTGTCGGTCGGCGCCGTGTTCGGCCTTGCGCCCGTCGTGGTGATGCTGCTGGTGCAGAATGGCGGTATCGACATCGGCGTCGCCCTCCTGGCCGGGCTTGTGCTGTGCATCGCGATCGGCGCCATCAACGGGCTGATCGTCACCAAGATCGGCATTTCCTCGTTCCTGGTCACGCTGTCGATGCTGCTCGTCGTGCGCGGCGCGGCGCTCTACATCACGCAGGGATTCCCCCTGAAGTCGTGGGACCAGCCCGGCTTCTTCGTCACGCTGCTTGCCGGCAGCTTCAATGTAGGCTCGTTCCGGTTCTACACCTCGCTCTGGTGGTTCATCGGCCTGTCGCTGCTGGCGATTTACATCCTGCGCTACGCCAAGCTCGGCAACTGGATCAGCGCCATCGGCAGCAACCGCAACGCAGCGGTGGCGCGCGGCGTGCCGGCCGACGCGGTCAAGATCTGGCTGTTCATCCTGACCTCGGTGGTGGCCGGGCTGGCCGGCATGATCAGCGCGTTCCGGATTTCGGCCGCCTCGCCGGTGGCCGGCACCGGCTACGAACTCGAAGTGATCGCCATGGTGGTGGTCGGCGGCACGGCGCTCACCGGCGGGCGCGGCACCATCCTCGGCACCATCGTCGGCGCGCTGATGCTGCGCGCCATCCGCAACGGCATCGTGCTGATCGGCGTGCCGGGCTTGGCATACAACATCTTCGTCGGCGTCATCATCCTCGCCATGCTCATCCTGCACGCTTTGCTGCAGAAGAACGCCGCAAGGAGCTGACGATGGAAGTGCTGCGTCTGCAAGACCTGCAAAAGTCCTTCGGCAACGTGCGTGCGCTGAAGAACGCCTCGTTCACCCTCAACGAAGGCGAGGTGGTTGCCCTGCTCGGCGACAATGGCGCCGGCAAGTCAACGCTGATCAAAGCGATCTCCGGCGTCTTCCCGGCCGACCACGGCGACATCTTCGTGCGCGGCGAGAAGGCATCGATCCGCTCGACGCGCGACGCGATGGACCTCGGCATCGAGACCATCCATCAGGACACATCGCTCGCGCCGGACCTCAGCATCGCGCGCAATCTTTTCCTGGGCCGGGAGCCGGTCAATTTCGGCTGGCTCGGCGTGTTCGCGCCGCTCGATCTCGCCAAGCTTCGCAACGCCGCCTCGGCGCTGCTGAAGCGGGTCGGCATTTCGAAAAAGCTCGATGCCGATGCACTGGTGAGCACGCTCTCGGGCGGTGAGCGGCAATCGATCGCGATCTCGCGCGCCATGCAGTTCGCCGCCAAGGTGATCATACTCGACGAGCCGACCAACAATCTTGGCGTCGAGGAAACCCACGGCGTGCTGCGCTTCGTCAAGGAGGTGCGCGACGCCGGCCACTCGGTGCTGCTCATCACCCACAACATCCACCACGTGTTCCAGGTCGCCGACCGCATCATCGTCATGCGCCGCGGCGAAATCGTCGCGGAACAGACGGTCGCCGACACCGACCTGTTGACGGTGGAAAGCATCATCACCGGCGCCGACATGTCGGCCTTGCTCAAGGAGGCGGGCAAAGTGAAGGACGTCGCATGGTAGAGCTTTACGGCAAGACGCTGTCGCGAAGGCAGGTGGCCGAGCGGTCCGGCATGCTGTCGCAGTTTGCCGGTGTGCGGCTTATGACGCTCGGCGACGGCGTGGAGCGCGGCATCCGGATGCTCGAGTTCCGCACCGGCTCCGGCCTGCGCTTCACGGCGCTGGTCGACCGGGCGCTTGATATCGCCGATTGCGACTTCCGGGGCCAGGCGATCGGCTGGCATTCGCCGAGCGGCTTTCGCCACCCCGGACTGCACGAGCATGAAGGGGAGGACGGTTTCGCCTTTGGCCGGTCGTTCTCGGGGCTGCTCGTCACCTGCGGCCTCGATCATATACTGGGCCGGCAAGACGTGCCGGCCGAAAGCTACAATTATCCCGGGCGCAAGCGGGTATTGCACTCGCTGCATGGCCGCATCGGCACCGTGCCGGCGCGGCTGACCGGCTACGGCGAGGCCTGGGACGGCGACCGCTGCGTGCTGTGGGCGGAAGGCATCGTCCAGCAGGCAACCGTGTTCGGCGAGGATCTCCATTTGCTGCGCCGCATCGAGGCCGATGTCGGCGGCAGCGAGATCCGCCTGTCGGACCGCGTCGTCAATCACGGTTTCAGCCGCACGCCGCATATGTATTTCTATCACGTCAATGTCAGCCATCCCTTGCTCGACGAGGGTTCGCGCTACCTGGCGCCGATCCGGGATGTCGTCTGGGCGGCGCACGCCGGCGAACGCTACGAGGCGCAGAAAGTCGGCTACCGAACCGTGCCGGCGCCGCAGCTGGGGTTCAGCGAGCAGGTCTGGGAGCACGAGCTTGGCTCCGATGCGGCGGGCGAGGTGCCGGTGGCCGTCGTCAATGACCACCTGGGCCTCGGCTTCGAGGTCGTTACCCGCAAGGATCAGCTGCCCTGCACCTATCAGTGGCAGAACTTCCAGGCCGGCCTATATGCGTTGGGAATCGAACCTTCGACGCATCATGTTCTGGGCAATCTCGCCGCGCGCGAACGGGGCGAGATGATCTGGCTGGACCATGGCGAAAGCCGCTCCTATGACGCCGTGTTCCGGGTGCTCGACGGTGCCGGCCAGATCGCCCAAGCGGAAGCGAGGATAGGGTCGATCGCCCGGCAGCCGCAACAGGATTACCCTGCGAAGTCGGGCGCTTTTGCGAGACTGCAGGCG
>NZ_JAMYPB010000028.1:0-75930 GCF_040320135.1 Mesorhizobium sp. M0772
TCTCTTCTCCGCCTCGCGCCCCCCGTCCCGGTCCGCCGGGGCTCCGCCGCGCATTCTGTGCCCGCGGCGCGCGCCCGCGCGCCCCCCCCCGCCCCCCCCGGCGGGGGCGTCGACTTGACACACCAATCATTTGCGTACCGCGCCGAAGGTGATGCCGCGCAGCAATTGTTTGCGAAGCAGGATGGTGAAGACCAGGATCGGCACCAGGAAGATCGTCGTGCCGGCCGCCACCGCCGGCCAGTCCTGGCCGCCTTCGCCGATGATGGTCGGGATGAAGGGCGGCGCGGTCTGCGCGGTGCCGGAGGTCAGGAGTGCGGCGAACGCATATTCGTTCCAGGCGAAGATCAGGCAGAAGATGGCGGTCGCGGCGATGCCGGTAGTCGCTTGCGGCAGCACGGTGCGCCAAAAGGCCTGCAGCCTGGTGTAGCCGTCGATCATCGCCGCTTCCTCATACTCGCGCGGGATCTCGTCGATGAAGCCTTTCAGCAGCCACACCGCCAGCGACACGTTTACCGCCGTGTAGAGCAGGATCATGCCCAGCGCGGTGTCGGACAGGCCGAGCTCGCGGTACATCAGGTAGATGGGAATCGCGACCGCGATCGGCGGCATGAAGCGCGTCGACAGGATGAAGAACAGAAGGTCATCGGCCAGCGGCACCTTGAAGCGCGAGAAACCATAGGCAGACAGCGTGCCGAGGAAGACCGCGCAGAAGGTCGAGCCGAAGGCGATTATCAGCGAATTGACGAAGCGCGGCAGGAAATTGGACGGGCCGGCAATCACCATGTTGCGCTTGCGCGAGGTCTCGTCGCAGAAACCGGTCGCGGGTCCGAGCGAGTTGATGTAGTCGGGCGTTTGCCTGGTGCGCGTCGTGAACAGGTTGCAATAGCCCTCGATGCTCGGCTGGAACAGAATCTTGGGCGGATAGGCGATCGAATCCGGCGGCGTCTTGAAGCTGGTGGCAAAGATCCACAGCAGCGGCACGATCGAGATCAGCGCGTAGAGCACGATGATGGTGCCGGCGATCCGCTTCGAATTGGCCGAGGGGGCGACGACGGAGTGGGCAGTGGTCAAGCTCATCTCTGCTTCACCTTGTTCAGCGCCTTGACGTAGATGTTGGCCAGCCCAAACACCGCGACGAACAGGATGATGGCGAAGGCCGAGGAATATCCGGTGCGCCAGCTCTCGAAAGCCTGCCGTTTCAGCGTGATGGAAGCGACCTCGGTGGTCGAGCCCGGCCCGCCACCGGTCAGCAGGTTGACCATGTCGAACATCTTGAAGTTCTCGATGCCGCGAAACAGCACCGCCAGCATGATGAAGGGCAGCGCCATCGGCAGCGTGATCGACCAGAACTGCCGCCAGTTGGATGCGCGGTCGACCTCGGCCGCCTCATAGATGTATTCGGGGATCGAGCGCAGGCCGGCGAGACAGATCAGCATGACATAGGGCGTCCACATCCAGGTGTCGACGATGATGATCGACCACGGCGCCAGCGACACGTTGGACAGCATCTGGATGTCGGTCGGTGGTATCCGGGTGACGAACGAGATGGCGTAGGCGAACAGGCCGATCTGCGGCTCGTAGAGGAAACGCCAGAAATTGCCGACCACCGCCGGCGACAGCATCATCGGCACCAGGATGATGGTCGTCCAGAAGGCGTGGCCGCGAAACTTCCTGTCGATCAGCCATGCCAGCGTGAAACCGATCAGCGTCTGCAGCAGGATCGTCCAGAACACGAAATGCGCCGTCGTCTGCATGGCGATCCAGATGTCCTGGTCGCCGAGGATGCGCTGGTAATTGGCGAAGCCGAGGTTCTTCACCACCTCGTTCGGGCGGTTCGCCCGGAAGTTGGTGAAGGACAGGTAGATCGCCCAGAACAGCGGGAAGATGTTGATGGCCAAGAGCAACAGGATCGTCGGCGAGATGAACAGCCAGGCGAGGCCCTTGTCGCTGATCCCCCGGACCTTGCGGGCCAACGGCTCCGGGGTCGCCCGGGCAACGTTCTCCGCAGTCCGATTGAGCATGGTGAGTCCTGCTTCGGTCACGTCAAGTCTCGACACTGGAATTTATCTGAACTGCGTCCCGTGCCAAGGGCGGCACGGGACCAAGAGCATGAAGCCGAAAAGTGTGAAGCGGTTTTCGGACGACATCATGCTCTCTCTCTTTTTAGCCCGAGGCGGATGATTTCTGGTCGATTCGGCCTGAAAATCATCCGCCTCTGGGGTCAGGCTCGGGAGGAGCCGTTGGTCCGGTTACATCTTGCCGTCGTCCTGGAACACTTGCGTCCAGTCCTTGACCAGGCCGTCAAGCGCGTCCTTGGCCGAACCCTGGCCGGCAACGACATAGTCGTGGAAGCGCTTCTGCGACGCCTGCAGCAGCGGTGCGTAGCTCGGCTCGGCCCAGAAGTCCTTCACGATCGCCATCGAGTCGAGGAAGGTCTGTGCATAGGGCTGGCTGGACGGGAAGGCCGGGTCCTTGACCACCGCGTTCAGGCAGGAATAGCCACCGAGCGACCACCATTTGGCCTGCACATCCTTGTTGGCGAACCACTTGATGTACTTCAGCGCCGATTCCTGCTTGTCTGAATAGGACACGACCGAAATGCCCTGGCCGCCAAGCTGCGCAAACTGGGCGCCGCCGGGACCCTTCGGATTGACGAAGTAGCCGATCTTGTCACCGCCGACATTCTCGTCCTTCTGCAGGCCGGGCCAGGTGAAGGCGAAGTTCATGTGCATGGCCACCTGACCGGATTTGAAGGCGTCGACGCCTTCGCCCATATAGCTGTTCGAGGCACCCGGAGGCGTGCAGCAATCGTAGAGCGACTTGTAGAACTCCAGGCCTTTGACCGCGTCTGGCGAATTGACGAAGCCTTCCATCTCGTAGGGCTTCTTGGGGTTTTCATACTGGAAGCCGTAGCTGTAGAGCACGTCCATGGCGCCCATGGTGATGCCTTCCGAGCCACGCTCGGTGTAGATCGAAGCGCCATAGACGGTCTTGCCGTCGATCTCGCGCTTCTGGAAGAACTCGGCGACCTGCTTCAGCTGGTCGAAGGTGGTCGGTGGGCCGAGGTCCCAACCATACTTTTCTTTGAATTCCTTTTGCAGTTCCGGCTTGGAGAACCAGTCCTTGCGGTAGGTCCAGCCGACGACGTCGCCCATGGCCGGCAGCGCCCAGTAGTTCGGCGTGTTCTTCGGCCATTCGGAATAGCCGACGACTGTTGCCGGCACGAAGTCGTCCATGCTGATCTTCTCCTTGTCGAAGAAGTCGTTCAGCTTGACGTAGTGGCCGTTCTCGGCCGAGCCGCCGATCCACTGGCTGTCGCCGATGATCAGGTCGCAAAGTTTGCCGTGCGAGTTGAGCTCGTTGAGGAAGCGGTCGGCATAGTTGGTCCACGGCACGAATTCGAATTTCATGCCGATGCCGGTTTCCTTGGTAAAATCCTTGGACAGTTCGACCAGCGCGTTTGCCGGATCCCAGGCGGCCCAGCAAAGCGTCAGGTCTTCAGCGTGCGCCGCGTTCGAGACGGCTGTCGACGCGGTAATCGCCGAGGCCAGCCCCAACGCCAGTTTCAAGCTCGATTTCATGCCTTCCTCCCATTTGCGAAACGCGCCCGGATGGCCGTTTCAAGAACCCCTCAACCCTCGCTCCTCCGAGGGGCTAAACACGGCGCGCTATGCGTCGCCAGGGCGGCGCGGTGCGCCGCAGATGTTTAGTAATTTGTTTAGTGATGCAATTTTTACTAAACAAGGCAAGCGAATTCGTCGCTGCGCCGCAACATGGCGAAACGGCGATTGAAATCGTTGGGAAATGATTGCCGGACGGCTCGCCCGGAAGTTGCTTAGCCGGGGTCGCCTATAATTTTCGTCTGCGGCGTCACCGGCCGAACAGGGGGCGCGGGCGGCAGCAGCGCGCGGATGTCGGCGAAGGGAAATGTCGGCTCGAATCGGAAGGCCTCGGCCAGGGAGCCGGGAACGCTGTTGCATTGCCCGGCGCGAAACTCATTCTGGACGCGCGCTCTGTCGACATATTGCTCCGGCCACTGCGACTGGTGCGCTCGGATCGCCTGCGTCTTGATATCGCCGTAGGCGGAAATGTCGACGTAATGCGTCGGCGCAAAGCCGGTGCCGCCCATTGTGTCGGCATGCAGCACGGGGACGCCGAACGAGGCCGCGATGCGCACGCCGTCCGACAAAGCACGATGGTCGGCGTGATAGTCGTTGGGGGCATGCGTGATAACCAGATCCGCCGCGGTCTCGCGTATCAGCGCTTTCAGCGAAGCGATCAGTGCCGCATCAGCCACCAGTTCGCCGTCGGGAAAGTCGAGAAAGCGAAGGGTTGCGCCGAGCAGCGCCGCAGCGGCCGCCGCCTCGTCGCGGCGGACACGAGCCAAAACGCTCGGGTCGCCCATGCCGCCCCTGGCGCCATCCGTGGCCACGGCAAAAGTCAGTTCTGCGCCTTGCGTGGCATAGGCAGCCAGCGTACCGAACATGAATATCTCGATGTCGTCGGGATGCGCGCCGAGCGCCAATACCTTCACTGCACTCTCCCCGGAAATGGAAAAACGTGACGAACGGAATCCTGCTCGCCCTCATCGCCTATGCAAGCTATTCGTGCAGCGATGCCGTTATCAAGAGCCTTGGCGGACAGTTCACCGTCTTCGAGATCGGCTTCTTCATCACGCTGTTTGCCGGCTGCTTCCTGTTTTTCAGCCGCCCAGTCGATGAGCGCTGGCGCGACTTCTGGCGCACCGGGCGGCCATGGGCGGTGCAGGCCCGCGCCTGGGCCGGCATCGCCTCGGGCGTGCTCAGCGTCTACGCCTTCACCACCATTCCGCTGGCCGAGACCTATGCACTGATCTTCCTGGCGCCGCTTTGCGTTACCATTCTCTCGACCGTCATCCTGAAAGAAAAGGTCGGTCCATGGCGCTGGCTGGCGGTGGTTGCCGGCTTTGCAGGTGTCATGCTGGTGGTGCGGCCAGGTTTTCGCGAGTTGCATCTCGGACACCTTGCCGCCTTCACGGTGGCCTTTCTTGCCGCGGCCAGCGTCATCCTGATGCGGTCGCTCGCCCAGCAGGAAAAGCGCACCACCATGCTCGGCGTGCTCATCGGTTACGGGCTGCTGTTCAACGGGGCCGGCACCATCGCCACATCGTTCACCCTCCCCAACGCCATGCAGCTGCTGTGGCTGGTGCTGGGCGGCGCCTTTACCGCCGGCGGCCAATTGCTGCAGCTGCTGGCCGCCAAATACGCGCCGGCCAACCGCATGGCGCCGACGCATTATTCGCAGATCGTCTGGGCGGTCATCCTCGGCGCGCTGTTCTTCCAGGAGTATCCGGACTGGATATCGCTGGTCGGCCTTGCCGTCGTCGGCGCGTCCGGCCTGCTCACCATGGTGCGCGAGGAGGTGCGGCTGGGCACGGTGCGCTGGAACCCGTTTTCACGCACAAGGCTTTGAGCCGTTGCACGGTTGTGGTGACCGCTGATATGCGGACGCAATGACGACGAGATCCTTGCCGGAGCTTCCGGTATCCGCCGTGCTGCCGGCCCTGAGCGAGGCGCTCGGCTCCGGCAACAGCGCCGTCCTGGTGGCGCCGCCCGGCGCCGGCAAGCCGACGCTGGTGCCGCTGGCGCTGCTCGATGCGCCCTGGCTGGTCGCCGGCAAGATCGTCCTGCTCGAACCGCGCCGGCTCGCCGCCCGCGCCGCCGCCCGCCGCATGGCCGAATTGCTTGATGAAGAGCCCGGCGCCACTGTCGGCTATGCCATGCGCATGGAAAACCGCACATCGGCCCGGACAAAAATCCTGGTCGTCACCGAAGGCGTCCTGGCGCGCATGATCCTAGACGATCCCGAGCTGCCCGGCGTCTCGGCGGTGATTTTCGACGAATTCCACGAGCGCTCGCTCGACGGCGATTTCGGCCTGGCGCTGGCGCTCGACGTGCAGGGCGCGCTGCGGCCGGATTTGCGGCTGCTGGTGATGTCGGCAACGCTCGATGGCGCGCGCGTCGCGAAACTCCTGTCCGGCGCCCCGGTGATCGAAAGCCAAGGCCGTGCGTTCCCCATAGATGTCAGATACGACGAGCGGCCAGCCGGCGTTCCCATCGAGGACGCCATGGCCAAGGCGATCCGCTCCGCTCTTGCCGGCGAGAGCGGCAGCGTGCTCGCCTTCCTGCCGGGACAGCGCGAGATCGAGCGCACCGCCGAGCGGCTGCAGGGCCGGCTCGGCGCCGACACCGACATCGTGCCGCTCTACGGCCAGCTCGACAACAGGGCGCAGGATGCCGCCATCAAACCGGCGCCGCCCGGCCGCCGCAAGGTGGTGCTGGCGACGTCGATCGCCGAGACCTCGATCACCATCGACGGCGTGCGCGTCGTCATCGATTCCGGCCTGTCGCGGCTGCCGCGCTACGAACCGGCGAGCGGCCTGACCCGGCTGGAGACGGTGCGCGTTTCCAGGGCGTCCGCCGACCAGCGCGCCGGCCGCGCCGGGCGCACGCAGCCAGGCGTCGCCATCCGCCTCTGGCGGGCCGAGCAGACGGCGGCCCTTCCCGCGTTCACCCCGCCCGAGATTCTGGAAGCCGACCTGTCCGGCCTGCTGCTCGATTGCGCCGCCTTCGGCGTCGCCGATCCCGCAAGCCTGTCCTTGCTCGATCCGCCGCCCATTCCCGCGCTCAACGAGGCGCGGGCGCTGCTCCTGGCGCTGCACGCCATCGATGCGGCCGGCCGGCTGACGGAGGCGGGCGGCGCGATGCGCAAGCTGGCCCTGCCCGTGCGGCTCGCACACATGGTCGCTGAAGCCGCTGGCGGCGGCCACGCGCTGGAGGCGGCAATGCTGGCCGTTCTGCTCACCGAGCGTGGCCTTGGCGGCGACGGCGCCGACCTCGAACGGCGCCTGATGCGCTTCCGCACGGAAAAGTCGCCGCGCGCCGTTGCGGCAAGGCAGCTTGCCGGGCGATTGGCGAAGCAGGCGGGCGGCGCCAAGAGCAGCGAAGCCGCTTCTGCCGGTCTTCTCCTCATCCACGCCTGGCCGGACCGTGTCGCCAGAGCGCGCGGCGAGCGCGGGCGTTTCGTGCTGGCCAACGGCTCCGGCGCCATGCTCGACGCCGCCGATCCGCTGGCCGGTGAGACCTGGCTGGTCGTCGCCGATCTGCATGGTAAGGCGCAAAATGCCCGCATCACGGCGGCGGCAGCCGTTGACGAGGCCGACATCCGCGCCGCACTCTCCGACAGGATCGAGACGCGCCGAGAGACAAGCTTCGACCGCGAGCGGCGCGCGGTGCGCGTGCGCGAGACCGCCAGGCTCGGCGCCATCACTTTGTCGGAGCGCATGCTGCCCGCACCAACTGGAACAGACGCCGACCGCGCCATAACAGATGCCTTGCGCGAGCACGGCCTGTCGCTGCTGGAATGGGGCAAGGACGGCGAGGCGCTGCGCCAACGGCTCGGCTGGCTGCATCGCGGCCTCGGCGCGCCTTGGCCCGATGTTTCGGAACCCGCCCTGCTCGAAGGCCTCGACGACTGGCTGCTGCCGTTCCTTTCGGGCAAGGCATCCTTCGCCGCGATCGATCCCGGCGTGCTGTCGTCAGGCCTGATGGCGCTGGTGCCGCACGAATTGCAGCGCAAGGTCGGCACACTGGCGCCGACCCATTTCGACGCGCCCTCCGGCAGCCATGTGCCGATCCGCTATGACGGCGAATGGCCGGTGCTGGCCATCCGCGTGCAGGAACTGTTCGGCCTTGACCGCCATCCGGCAATCGCCAACGGCACCGTGCCGCTGACGCTCGAGCTGTTGTCGCCGGCGCACCGGCCGATCCAGACGACGCGCGACCTGCCAGGCTTCTGGCGCGGCTCCTGGGCCGATGTGCGCACCGACATGCGCGGCCGCTATCCCCGCCATGTCTGGCCGGAAAATCCGCTGCTCGCTGCGGCCACCGCCCGCGCCAAACCGCGAGGGACCTAGCGCTCGTCCTTTCCCGGCTATAATCCTTGGCCATGATCAACATCGTGCACGCGCCAGACTTCCAGCAAAGCCAGCGGCTGCGCCTCAACACGCTGATCCGGCTGCGCTGGCTGGCCATCGTGGGCCAGAGCCTGGCGGTGCTGGTGATCGCCTATGGGCTCAAATTCCCGCTGCCGGTCAGCCTCTGCTTCGCGCTGGTCGCCTGCTCGGCCTGGCTCAACCTGGTGCTGACCTTCCGCTATCCGGCAGCGCACCGGCTGACCCCGTTCTCAGCCTTTTTCATCCTGACCTTCGACAGCCTGCAGCTTGCCGGCCTGCTCTATTTGACTGGCGGCCTCACCAACCCGTTCTCGGTGCTGATGACCGTGCCCGTCGTCATCTCGGCGGCCTCGCTGCCGCTGCGGCTGACTGCGGTGCTCGGCGCGCTGGTCATGGCGGCGGCCACGTTGCTGGTCTTCTTCCACCAGCCGCTGCCATGGTATGAGGGCGCGCCTCTGCCCATGCCATTCATCTATGTCGCCGGCATATGGATGGCGGTGTTTTCCTCGATCGCCTTCACTGCCATCTATGCCTTCCGCGTTGCCGAGGAAGCCCGCCTGCTCGCCAATGCGCTTGCCGCCACCGAACTGGTGTTGCAGCGCGAGCAGCATCTGTCGGCGCTGGATGGGCTTGCCGCCGCCGCCGCGCACGAACTCGGCACGCCGCTCGCCACCATCGCCCTTGTCTCCAAGGAGATGGAAAAGGCACTTGGCGACGACCCAAAATACGGTGAGGACGTCAAACTTCTGCGGTCGCAGAGCGAGCGCTGCCGCGAGATCCTGAAGCGGCTGACCAGCCTGTCCTCCGAGGGCGAGGCGCATCTGTCGCGTCTGCCGCTGACCTCGCTGGTCGAGGAGGTGACGGCGCCGCACCGCGATTTCGGCATCTCGATCAAGCTTCGGCCGGGCGAGCGCGTCGGCCCCGAACCGGTGGGACGACGCAACCCCGGGGTCATCTACGGCCTCGGCAATCTCGTCGAGAACGCCGTCGACTTCGCCCGCAACAGTGTGACGGTGCGATGGAGCTGGGACGAACTCGACGTCACCTTCTCGATCATCGATGACGGGC
The DNA here is from genome assembly GCF_040320135.1 of Mesorhizobium sp. M0772. NCBI lineage: Bacteria > Pseudomonadati > Pseudomonadota > Alphaproteobacteria > Hyphomicrobiales > Phyllobacteriaceae > Mesorhizobium > Mesorhizobium sp. M0772. Next base: position 9,062 of record NZ_JAMYPB010000028.1, read on the forward strand.
CGGGCTTTCCCCCCGAAATCATCGACCGCATCGGCGAGCCCTATATGTCGACGCGCCAGGGCAACGAAGCCGGCGGTGGCCTGGGCCTCGGGCTGTTCATCGCCAAGACCTTGCTCGAACGCTCCGGCGCCACGCTCGATTTCCGCAATTCGAGCGGGCTGGGCGAGGGCGCCATCGTGCAGATATCGTGGCCCCGCACCGTCTTCCTCAACCCGGAATCGGTGGGGATCTCGATGTTCGACACCGCGTAAAAGCCTTGGCGGAGGCGGCAAAATTGGACAATGGCGTTCAGGAACTATATCTGCGTAAAATTAAGGCAGCAGGATTTTTTAAGATAATGACTGGCGAAGAAGCAATTGGCGCAATGGTCGAAGGCGAGGACACCTCGCTGCTCATCGTTGACGACGACAAGCCGTTCCTGACGCGGCTGGCCCGCGCCATGGAAACCAGGGGTTTCGTGGTCGAGACGGCCGAGAGCGTCGAGGAGGCAGTGGCCAAGGCGCGCGCCCACCCGCCGGCCTATGCGGTGGTCGACATGCGGCTTGGCGACGGCAACGGCCTCGACGTCGTCGCCGCCATCCGCGAGAAGCGCGACGATGCCCGCACCGTCATCCTCACCGGCTACGGCAACATCGCCACCGCGGTGACCGCGGTGAAGCTCGGCGCCATCGACTATCTGTCGAAGCCGGCTGACGCCGACGACGTGTTTGCAGCGCTCACCCGCACCGCCGGCGAGCGCGCCGCCCCCCCGGAAAATCCGATGTCGGCCGACCGCGTGCGCTGGGAACACATCCAGCGCGTCTACGAAATGTGCGACCGCAACGTGTCGGAAACCGCGCGCCGGCTCAACATGCATCGCCGCACGCTGCAGCGCATACTCGCCAAGCGCGCACCACGCTGAGGTTCACGCGCCGGCGGCGCCGGCCGCCAATTGCCGAACCTCAGCGCTGCCCCTCACCTGCCTGCCGGCATCCTCTCCCCGTATAGAGACGGGGGAGAGGGGCGCTCTCATCGCCGGTTTCGCCAATCGCCGGCGTTGCAGGAGACGACGGCTAGGCTGAAGCTGCCTCTTTCTCCCCGTCGCTATGCGGGGAGTTGAGGAATGGTCCGCGAAGCGGACGAAAAGCCAACTGCTTGGCTTTTCGAATAACGAACGTCCGGCAGGACAATGAGGGGCGGCGCCAACGCTGGAAACAGTTGCGCTTGCCGTGCCATCGACCTTTGCCCATCATCGGCAATAACGCCGCCGGAAAACCCGGCAACGGAGCACAGATGCGCGACAAGCAGCCGAAATCCATCCTTCGCGAATTCCTCGACGGCGAGGCGGCGGGCGGCATCATCCTGATGGTTGCGGCAGCCCTTGCGCTGATCGTCGCCAATTCACCATTGGCCGAAACCTATTTCGCCGCTCTCCACGCCTATCTCGGCCCGCTCAGCGTGTCGCACTGGATCAATGATGGGCTGATGGCGGTGTTCTTCCTGCTGGTCGGCCTCGAGATCAAGCGCGAGATGCTCGACGGTCAGCTCTCGACCTGGCCGCGCCGCGTGCTGCCGGGCGTCGCCGCCGCCGGCGGCATGCTGGTTCCCGCGCTGGTCTATGTCGCCATCAACCGCAACAACGCCGCCGCGCTCTCCGGCTGGGCGATCCCGACCGCCACCGATATCGCCTTTGCGCTCGGCGTACTGTCGCTGCTCGGCAACCGCGTGCCGGCGTCGCTCAAGATCTTTCTCACCGCGCTCGCCATCATCGACGATCTCGGCGCCGTCATCATCATCGCCATCTTCTACACAAGCGGCCTGTCGCTGGCCTATCTCGGTGCGGCCTTCGCCGTCATCGCGGTGCTCATCGTGCTCAACCGCATGCGGGTGACGAGGCTGACGCCTTACCTCGTGCTCGGCGCCGTGCTGTGGGTGCTGGTTCTGAAATCGGGTGTGCATGCGACGCTGGCCGGCGTGGCGCTGGCGCTCACCATTCTGCTGAAAACTTCTCCCGGCAGCGGGCACGATCTCGACCATTCGCCGCTGCACCGGTTGGAGCACGGCCTGCACAAGATCGTGCCGTTCTTCGTCATCCCGATCTTCGGCTTTGCCAATGCCGGCGTGTCGCTGGCCGGCCTCAGCGCCTCTGCCCTGGTCGAGCCGCTGACGCTCGGCGTTGCCGCCGGCCTGGTGCTGGGCAAGCTGGCCGGCGTCTTCGGCTCGTCCGCGCTTGCCATCCGGCTCGGCTTCGCCGACCTGCCGGTCAATGCCGGCTGGCTGCACATGATCGGCATTTCGCTGCTCTGCGGCATCGGCTTCACCATGAGCCTGTTCATCGGCCTGCTCGCCTTCGCCAACGACATGGCGCTGCAGGACGCCGTCAAGGTCGGCATCCTGGCGGGGTCCTTCGTTGCAGCGCTGCTGGGTGCCGCCGTGCTCCTGATGGCGCCGGCGGCAGGGGTGGAGGAGGTGGTGGAGTAGGTGTTCTTGGGTTCCTCGCCCCCGCAAAGCGGGGCGAGGAACTTGAGCTTCGTCTACTCGCTCTCTCCCGCCAGCGCCGGCACCGCCACACCCGCCAGTTCCGCCGCCAGCAGCCGCGCCGCACCCGCCCGTGCGATGCGCAGCATCAGCGCCTTGCGCGTTGCCGCCGCCATCCGGTGCTCGGGCGCATCGCGCAGAATCTCGGCGCCGTAGCCGTCGGAGAGGATGAAGCCGCATTCCTCGGGGAAGATATCCGATGGCACGCCCGGATGGGTGGCGAAGAAGAAGCGGTCGGAGTGCAGCCGGTAGTCAGGCCATTTGCGGTCGACGCGGAAATCCTCGATCGAGGATTTGACCTCGATGATCCAGATATCGCCCTGCCGGGTCAGCGCCACAAGGTCGGCGCGCCGCCCGGTGGCCAGCGACAGTTCGGGCAGCACATGCATGCCCATTTGCATCAACAGCCTCTGCACGCCGCGCCGCACCAGCATGGCGCGTTCGGACTGGCGGCCGTCGATGAGAGGATTGAGGGGAATCGGTGAAATGATCGGCATGGCAGCCACCATGCCAGATTTTGTTCGGTTTGAACCCATGCTTGGACGGCGATTATCCGGTTGACAAACTGGGTGACGGCTTGGTCCGAGCGTCTTCCGCGATCGCACCATATTCGTCTGGGTGCAGTCTGGTACTGATCCGCAGCGGCCCTATGTCGTGCCGATAAACTTCCGTTCTTGGCTATAAATCGGCCGGACTAAAGTCTTACGTCGTGAGCGCAAAGGTCTGATGTAACCGCTTTGGTTCCGTTCTTGTCCATCGGACGTTCCGTAACTTTAGCCAAATGAGATATAGACTTTGGAGGTTTTTCTTGCGCGTCCGGCGCCCAGTCTATCCCGGCGCCCGTGCTTCAAACCGAAGCCGGCCTGTTCTCGAGCAGCGCAGCCCCCGCAATATCATCCAAAATCGGGCAATCCGGCCGGTCGTCACCATGGCAGGCCTGGATCAGCGTCTGCAAGGTCGTGCGCATCGACTGCAGCTCGCGCACCTTTTCCTCGATGGCGCTCACATGGGCGGCGGCAATCTCGCGCACATCGTGGCTGGCGCGGCTGCGATCGCGGTAGAGCGCCATCAACTGGCGGCAATCGTCGATTGAAAAGCCGAGGTTGCGAGCGCGGCGCAGGAAGGCCAGCCGATGGATGTCGTCGCTGGAATAATCGCGATAGCCATTGCCGGCGCGCGCCGGGGCGATCAGGCCGATCTCTTCATAGTAGCGGATGGTCTTGGCCGGCAGGCCGGACCGCGCCGCGGCGTCGCCTACATTCATTGTAATTCCTCGATGTGGTTCCTTGCTTCCAGGCTATCCGACAGCACCAACCATTGTTTTTCCTTCACAATCCCGTGAGTCCTGTTGCCGAAATGCCATAGTTGACGGCTTACCGGCACGTAAGCTCCTGCATATAGGCATCGCGCGCTTGGCAAGCAAAGCAAATGCCAGCATGAATGATTTCAGGAAAAGCGGCCGTAACGTGTCGCGACATCTTGGCGGGGCATCGGACCATTTCATGCGCATGAAGTCATTTGCAATCGTCGCCGCACTTGCGTTGTCGGCCGCGATCTCGGGTTGCAGCACGATCGGCTCGCAGTTGTTCACCAACAACTACGGTTCGGTGAACGATGCAGGCTACCAACTGCCGCGCATCCCGATCGAGAGGGTGCCGCTGAAGTACCACCGGCAAGAGGTAAACTACGACACCTCGGAAAAGCCGGGCACCATTGTCGTCGATACTCAGAACAAGTTTCTCTACTTCGTCGAAGGCGACGGCCGGGCGATCCGCTACGGGATCGGCGTCGGCCGCGAAGGCTTTGAATGGCACGGGACCGCCCATATCGCGCTGAAGCGCGAATGGCCTACCTGGACGCCGCCGCGGCAGATGATCCAGCGCCAGCCGGAGCTCGCGAAGTTCGCGAGCGGCATGGAGCCGGGCTTGAAGAACCCGCTCGGCGCGCGCGCCATGTATCTGTTCAACAAGGGCGGCGACATGGGCTACCGCCTGCACGGCAGTCCGGAATGGAATTCGATCGGCAAGGCGATGTCGTCAGGCTGCATCCGGCTGATGAACCAGGACATCATCGACCTCTACGACCGCACGTCGGTCGGCGCCAAGGTCATCGTGATGTAGGACCTTGATCCGGAACCGAGGTCCACGAAAGCGAAAAGTGGAACCGGTTTTCGGGAAGATCATGGTCAAGATAGGCGTTACCCTTCGTACGCGGACCGTCTAGGCAACAACGGACGTCCAAAACAGAAAACCGGGCAATCTGGCCCGGTTTTTTGTTGCTCGCTCGAATGCGTGAAGGGGTCTTAGGAGACCTGCTCGACCTGCTGTACTTCCGGCACGAAGTGGCGGAGCAGGTTCTGGATGCCGTGCTTCAGCGTCGCCGTCGAGGACGGGCAGCCGGCGCAGGCGCCCTTCATGTGCAGGAACACGGTGCCGTTCTCGAAGCCGCGGAAGGTGATGTCGCCGCCATCCTGGGCAACCGCCGGGCGCACCCTGGTGTCGAGCAATTCCTTGATGGTGATGACCAGTTGCTCATCGGCCTTGTCGTAGAATTCGCCGGTCTGGCTGGTCTCGGCGGCGGGGCCGGCGTTGACCATGACGGGCGCGCCCGACATGAAATGCTCCATGATGGCGCCGAGGATGGCCGGCTTCAGGTGCTGCCAGTCCGGGCCGTCCTTGGTCACGGTGATGAAGTCATAGCCGAAGAAGACGCCGGTCACGCCGGGGATCTCGAACAGGCGGCCGGCCAGCGGCGAGGCGCTGGCTGCACTGTCGGCGTCGCGGAAATCGGCGGTGCCTTCGACAAGCACTTCCTTGCCGGGCAGGAACTTCAGCGTTGCCGGGTTCGGCGTCGATTCGGTCTGGATGAACATGGCCGTCTCCGTGCCCCAGTCGGGCAGCTAGTTTGGAATAGTTCTAAATAGGCTCAATCGGCTGTACATTCAAGCGAAACGCATCGCTCAAAATGGCTGGCTGGCGGAATGTTTTTGCTGGCTGGGAAGGAATCCCGCGCGGGCTATAAATCCAGGATCGTGATGTTATCCGAACCGCTTCACACTTTCCGGCATCACTCTCTATGCGAGGCTGTCGATCTCCTCGTCGGACAGGTTCTGCGGCACCACTGTGACCGGAATAGGGAAGGCGGCGCCCTTGCCGGCAACAGCCCCCACCAGCGGCCCGGGTCCTTCCTTGCCGGCACCTGCCGCCAGCACCAGGATGGCGATGTCCTGGTCTTCCTCGATCAGCTTGTGGATCTCTTCGGTCGGCTTGCCTTCGCGCACCACCATCTCGGGCTCGATGCCAAGCTTCTGGCGCACCTTGTTGGCGTAGCCGTCGAGTGCCGCGCGTGCCGTGGCATTGGCTTCCTCGCGCATGATCTTCTCGACGCCCAGCCAGTGCTGAAAGTCGTCCGGTGTGATGATGTAGAGCAGCACCAGCGTGCCGCTGGTGCTCTGCGCCCGCTTGGAGGCGTAGGCGACGGCGCGCTCGCACTCCGGCGTGTCGTCGATGATCGTCAGGAATTTCCTGCGATGGCCGGCTTCGTGACTGAGGCGTTTGGAGACCATGTCTATCTACTCGATGTTTTCGGCCGCAATCTGCCACCGCGGCAGACCGGCGGCAAGCCGCCGGCCTTGGGCCAGAATGGTGCGGTGCACTGACGGTAGGATCAGCCCTGCAACAGGCCTATAATGTCGCGTACCGTCTTCATGGTGGTCTCAGCCAGCGCGCCGGCGCGTTCGCCGCCGTCTCTCAACACCGCGTCGACATAGGCGCGGTCGCCCTCGATACGGCGCATCTCGCCGGCGATCGGCGCCAGTTTTTCCACGGCAAGGTCGGCGAGCGCCGGCTTGAACACGGAAAACTGCTGGCCGCCGAATTCCTTCAGCACGTCCGCCTTCGACATCTCGGCCAGCCCTGCATAGATGCCGACCAGGTTTTCCGCTTCCGGGCGGCTTTCCAGGCCGTCGACTTCGCTTGGCAACGCTTCCGGGTCGGTCTTGGCCTTGCGGATCTTCTTCGAGATGGTGTCGGCATCGTCGGTCAAATTGATGCGCGACAGGTCGGACGGGTCCGACTTCGACATTTTCTTCGAACCGTCGCGCAGGCTCATGATGCGCGCCGCCGGCCCGCCGATCACCGGTTCGGTTATCGGGAAGAACCCGTTTACCGTCTCTTCGCCGACCTGCATCTCGACGCCGACGCCAAGACTGGCGATGCGGCTCGAAAAATCATTATTGAACTTTTGCGCGATGTCGCGGGTCAGCTCCAGATGCTGCTTTTGGTCCTCGCCCACCGGCACATGGGTGGCGCGGTAGAGCAGGATGTCGGCCGCCATCAGCGAGGGATAGGCAAGCAGGCCCAGCGAGGCGTTCTCGCGGTCCTTGCCGGCCTTGTCCTTGAACTGCGTCATCTTGTTCATCCAGCCGATGCGCGCCACGCAATTGAAGATCCAGGCAAGCTCGGCATGCTGCATCACCCGCGACTGGTTGAAGACGATGTGCTTCTTCGGGTCGATGCCGGAGGCAAGGAAGGCGGCGGTGATCGAGCGGGTCTGGTCTGCGAGGTCATCATGGACGAGCTGTGCCGTCAGCGAATGCAGGTCGACGACGCAATAGATGCAGTCTGACGTGTCCTGCAGGGCGACAAATTTTTTGATGGCGCCGAGATAGTTGCCGAGATGCAGATTGCCGGTCGGCTGTACCCCGGAAAAGACGAGCTGTTTGAAGGCGGTCATGGGTTCCTCATGGCTTGTGGAGGGCCGTATAAGCGTGATTCCGAAAAGTTGCAGACTTTTCGGAGCCAATCACGTGGCTGGAAACCACGCGCGGCGAAAGTCTTGCGACGGCGCGCTTATGGACGAAGGGGCGGAGAGGATCAAGACCGGTGTTGCTGTTAGCTCGCCCGGACTATTCGTCCAGATCGGCGTTTGGCGCTGGCGCCGCTGCCTTGCCCGAGCCGCGTTTCACATTGCGCCGGATCATGCCGAAATCGGCGCCGCCGGTGGCAAAGGCCGTGATGAAGTAGAGCAGAGCGCCGCCGGCTACCAGCGCCAGCAGCGTCGTTGCCTTGATCACCAGTGGCGAGCCGGGGCCGAGCCTGACGGCCAGCCAGTGCTCGGCGAAATAGAGCGCCACCGCCATCACCGCAGCCGACAGCACCAGGCGCGGAATGCGCTTCAGCAATGGCACGTCGCGGCCCCAATGGCCACGTCGGATCAGCACCGCAAGCAGCATCACCGCGTTGACCCAGCCGGCGACGGCCGAGGCCACCGCAATGCCGGGCGCGCCCATTTTCGGGAACAGCGTCAGCGCGGTGATCACGTTCACGCCGACCGAGATGGCGGCGAACATCATCGGCGTGCGCGTGTCCTCGCGGGCGAAATAGCCGGGAGTGAAGGCCTTGATCAGCACGAAGGCCGGCAGGCCGAGGCCGAAAATCGCCAGGATCGCGGCCACGGTCGGCGTCGAGCCGTTGGCGGCGAAGGCGCCGCGCTCATAGACCAGCCGCACGATCGGCTCCGCCATCACCCACAGTGCCGCCGCCGCCGGCAAGGTCATGAACAGGGTGAACTCGACCGAGCGGTTCTGCAGATTGGCCGCCTCGACCAGATTGCCCGATTTCAGCGCCCGCGACAGCTCCGGCAGCAGCACGATGGCAACGGCAACGCCGACGACGCCAAGCGGCAGCTGGTAGATGCGGTCAGCGTAAGCGAGCGAGGACACGGCGCTGTCCTGCGCCGACGCGATCGCCGTGCCGATCAGCTGGTTGATCTGGGTGATGCCGCCGGTGATCGCCGCCGGCAGGGCCAGGATCAGCAGGCGCTTGACATTGGGCGTCATCTTCGGCCGGCGAAAACCGATGGCGATGCCGGCATTGCGCACCGCCACCCAGACAATTGCGAGCTGTACCAGCCCCGCTGCCAGCACGCCCCAGGACAGGCTGAAACCGACCTCACGGGCATCCATGCCGTGGTACCAGGCGTAGCCGAGCACGCTGATCAGGATGATGTTGAGGAAAGCCGGCGCCACGGCAGCCGCGAAATAGCGGCGCAGCGAATTCAGCATGCCCGCCATCATGGCTGCGAGCGACATGCAGATGAGATACGGGAACATGATCGTCGCCAGCAGGACGGTCGTCTCGAACTTGCCCGGCGTGTCGGCAAAGCCCGGCGCCACGAGATAGCGCACGATCAGCGGCATCGCCAGCTCCATGACGATGGTCAGGGCCAAGAGCGCCGAAAACAGGACGCCGAACACTTCCTCCGAAAAGCGCTTGGCGCCCTCGGTGCCGTGAATCTCGATCTCCTTGGCAAACAGCGGCACGAAAGCGGCGTTGAAGGCGCCTTCGGCAAACAGCCGGCGAAACGTGTTGGGAAACTGGAAGGCGGCGTTGAAGGCGTCCGCCACCGGCCCGGTGCCGAGTGCGGCCGCCATCAGCATTTCGCGGCCAAAGCCAAGGGCGCGGCTCATCAGCGTGCCGGACGCAACCGTGGCGAATTTCTTGACGAGGCTCATGCGCGGGGAGATTGCCTGGATGATTGGGACAAAGGGGACGATTGGGACAAAGGGGGTGATTGGGACAAAGTGATGGTCACTCGGCCGCCGCCTTGGCCTTGCCGCCGCGCTCCGGGACAACGCCTTCAAGTGCCGCGATCAGCCTTGTGTGGATGGCGGCGGTGCGCGCCGGATTGTCGATCTTCTGCCCCGTCAGGTCGGTGACATAGAAAGTGTCGATCACCTTCTCGCCGAAGGTGGTGATGTGGGCCGAGGCGATGTCGAGCGAGAGATCGGACAACGCACTGGTGATTTCCGACAACAGCCCAGGCCGGTCCAGTCCCTCGACCTCGATCACCGAAAACCGGTTCGACAGCGTGTTGCGGATTTCGGCGCGCGGCGGAATCTTGAACACCTTGGCGCCGCGCCGCGGCCGGGTGCGCTTCTCGATCATCTCCGGCAACCAGCTCTTGCCCGACAGCACGTCCTCGATCAGCCGGCCGACGCGCTCGGCGCGACGGCGCTCATCCTCGTCGCGGTCGAATTCCCGTGAGATCAGGATGATGTCCAGCGCGCGGCCGTCGGACGTGGTGAATATCTGCGCGTCGACGATGTTGCCGCCGGCGCCGGCACAGGCGCCGGCAATAACCGAAAGCAGGCGCGGATGATCCTGCGCCAGCACGGTGATCTCGGTCACCGCCTCGAATTGGTGCGTCCTGACCACGGTGGCGAGCTTCTTGCCTGCCGCGTCGGCTTCGCGGATGAATTCGGCATGACGCAGCTGATCGGGGAGGTCGACCGTCAGCAGATAGTTCTCGTAATGCAGGCCGACATAGCGCTTGCGGGCCTTGTCCGGCCAATCGGCCAGCGCCTCGGCCAGCCGCTCGCGCGCCGCCGCCGTCCGCTTGGCGCGCGACACTTCCGAGAAGCCGCCGGTCAAAAGCAGTTCGGTCTCGTAGTAGAGCGTGCGCAGGAGCTGGCCCTTCCAGCCGTTCCACACGCCCGGCCCGACACCCCTGATGTCGCAGACGGTCAGGATCAACAGCATTTTCAGCCGCTCGACCGATTGCACGATCGAGGCGAAATCCTCGATCGTCTTGCGGTCGTTGAGGTCCCGCGTCTGCGCCGTCATCGACATGACCAGATGGTTCTCGACCAGCCAGGCGACGGTCTCGGTGTCGGCGGCCGACAGCCCCATATGCGGGCAGATGCGGCGTGCGATCCGGGCGCCGGCCTCTGAGTGATCCTCCGGCCGGCCCTTGGCGATGTCGTGCAGCAGCACCGCGACATAGAGTGCCTCGCGGCTCTTCTCTAGCCCCGGCATCAGCGTGTGCGAGAGCGGATGCACCTTTTCGCCGTCGCCGCGCTCGATCTCGGCCAAGACGCCGATGCACCGAATCAGGTGCTCGTCCACCGTATAGTGGTGATACATCGAGAACTGCATCATGGCGACTATTCTGCCGAAATCGGGGATCAGCCTGCCGAGCAGGCCGGCCTCGTTCATGCGCCGCAAATTAAGCTCGGCATTGCGGTCCGAGGTCAGGATGTCGAGGAACAGCCGGTTGGCCTCCTCGTCGCGCCGCAGCGACTTGTTGACCAGACCGAGCGAGCGGGTGAGCAGCTTCAGCGCATCGGGATGGAACTCCAGCCCGTGCTTGTCGGCGAACCAGAACAGCCTGAGCAGATTGACCGGGTCGCGCTCGAACACGCTGTCGTCGGCGACGTTGATGCGGTGATTGTCGACAATGAAGTCCGACGTGCCTGCCAGCTTGCGCTTGCGGCGCTGGAAGGTGAGGAAGATGCGGTTGAAGCCGGGCACATGCTTGGCCTGCTCTTCCTCGAGCGCGGCGCAGAAGATGCGGGTGAGGTCGCCGACATCCTTGGCGACGAGGAAGTAATGCTTCATGAAGCGCTCGACCGCCGACAGACCGGGATGGGTGGTGTAGCCCAGACGTTCGGCGATCTCGCGCTGGATATCGAAATGCAGCCGTTCCTCTGGCTTGCCGGTGAGGAAATGCATGTGGCAGCGCACCGCCCACAGGAAGTCTTCGGCCTTCTGGAATTCGCGGTACTCGGCCTCGGTGAAGACACCCTTTTCGACCAATTCCTCGCCGGTGCGCACGCGATAGAAGTATTTGGCGATCCAGAACAGCGTCTGCAAATCGCGCAGGCCGCCCTTGCCGTCCTTGACGTTGGGCTCGACCAGATAGCGGCTTTCGCCGGCCTTGGCATGGCGATCATCGCGTTCGGCGAGCTTGGCCTGCACATATTCCGGTCCGGTGGTGCGCACCACTTCATGGTCGAAGCGGGTCAGCAATTCGTCGAAGAGCTTCTGTTCGCCCCATAGGAACCGCGCTTCCAGGATCGTGGTGCGGATGGTGATGTCGCTGCGCGACAGCCTGAGACACTCGTCGATGTTGCGGGTGGCGTGGCCGACCTTCAACCCGAGGTCCCACAGCATATAGAGCATATATTCGACGATCTGTTCGCCCCACGGCGTCTGCTTGTAGGGCAGCAGGAACAACAGGTCGATGTCGGAGCCCGGCGCCAGCGTGCCGCGGCCATAGCCGCCGACGGCAACGACCGCCATGCGCTCTGCGGTCGAGGGGCTTTTCACCCGGTAGACGTGGGTCGCGGCGAACTCGTAGAGGGCGCGGATGATCTCGTCCATCAGATGCGACAGCCGGGCGGCGCAGGCCGTGCCGCTGCCATCGTCCATCAGCATGCGCTCGGCAACCTTGCGGCCCTCGGTCAGCCGATCCTTCAGCAGCCGGAGCGCACCGACGCGCGCGCCGGGCTCGGCGCCGCTGGCCGCCGAGATCAGCGCCGTCATGTCGCGGCGCAAAGCCTCGCTGTCGATCAGCGCGTCGAGCTTGAGGGAGATTTTTGCCATGGATTGCCGGTGGGCCTCGCCTTTGCGCGGCGTCTATAGCGCGTTTTCACGGCGCTGTGTATGGGGCGGACGGACGCGTCGGCCGCGATACCAGAAAGGGATGATCATCTCGCGCCGGAGCCGGAAGAGATCGGCGATCTGCCGCGTCAACCGCCTGGCCTCGATCCTTGCCTTGGCGGTGATTGGCTTCTGGCGCTGTTTACCTATCCCGCTTGCCACCCATTCCTCTGTTCGCTCCTGCTTGAGCAGGCTTGGCAATCTCACCGGAATGTCGCCGAGGAATTGTGCCTGCAGGCACAATGCCGGGACGAGTTGGTAAATGACCTTGTCGGACGAGGTCGCAAAACGCGGATTGAAGATGAGGTGATCGACGGGAATGCTGATCTCGTTCGTTGCCGCAAGAAGGTCCCGCGCGGCCTGTCTGGACAGGATGTATCCCGCCGTACCGATATGGAGCCCGTGCAGTCTGCTCGCGGAAAAACCGTGGCCGCAGGCGACTTGCTTCCGTGAAATTACGGTTCGGTTGAAGAACGTTTCCAACTTGACGATGTCCGCATCAGCGGGAATCCAGCCCGCATCGGCAAGCAAAGCACCGGCTTTGTCCGGGAAAACGACATCGTCCTCGAAAATCGCCGCGTAAGCATCCTCACCTGCAGCGATCATCGACCAACACTGTTGGTGGCTGAGCAGGCAGGCGATCTCGGCGTCGGCCAGGCGCAAATGCTTCTTGCCCTGCGGCATTTCGGCCAGATCCGGCCGATCTCGCGCATCGATGGCGGCGACCCGCTCGAAGGCGATGCCGATGCGCGCGAACTCCGCCGTTACATGGGCGAGGCGATCGCGGGACCGATCGAGATTGATAATCAGGCATTTCATTTGGGTGGGATCGATGCAGTGGGACGCGCGTCCATAGCATGGGAACAAAGTTGCGTAAGCGATTTTCCCTCGATGTGCGCGATGACGGCCACGATCGAAAAGTGGAAATCGCCCCTTGACCTTCCAGTTACTGGAAGCACTACCTCCTCACCCAGACAGATATAAGGCACTTTTCGATGGCGCATTCCGAGCATCACCACCACGCGCACGCGGCCGATGGCAGCTGTTGTGCGGCAAAGGCTGCTGAGCCGGCCGCCGAAGCCGTGGTGCGCGATCCGGTCTGCGGCATGAGCGTCGATCCGGCCGCGGGCAAGCCGACGGCCGAGCATGGCGGCCGTCTCTTTCACTTCTGCAGCGAGGGTTGCCGTACGAAATTCGTCGCCGGGCCCGAAAAATACCTGACCGCCACCGACCCCGTCTGTGGCATGAGTGTCGACCGCGCTACCGCCAGGCATTTTTTCCGCCACGAAGGCCAGGGTTTCTATTTCTGCTCGGCCGGCTGCCAGGCGAAGTTCGAGGCCGAGCCACAAAAATATCTCGGCGACAGGCCGGCGGCGTCGCCGGTGCCGAAAGGCACGCAATACACCTGCCCGATGCACCCCGAAGTGATAAGAGACAAGCCCGGCTCCTGCCCGATCTGCGGCATGGCGCTTGAGCCGATGGGCGTTCCCACTGGCGATGAGGGCCCGAACCCCGAACTGGTAGACTTCACCAGACGGTTCTGGGTCAGCGCGGTGCTGTCCGTGCCGCTGCTGATCGTTGCCATGGCGCCGATGCTCGGCCTGACGTTCCAGGCGTTTGTCGACGGGCGGACGATGGTGTGGCTGGAATTGGCGCTGGCGAGCCCCGTCGTGCTGTGGGCGGCATTCCCGTTCTTCCATCGCGGCTGGGAGTCGCTGGTCAACCGCAGCCCCAATATGTGGACGCTGATCTCGCTCGGTGTGGGTGCGGCCTACCTCTACAGTGTCGTCGCCACGCTGTTTCCCAACATCTTTCCGCATCAGTTCCGTGGCCATGGCGGCACCGTCCCGGTCTATTTCGAGGCAGCTTCCGTCATCGTCGCGCTGGTATTCCTCGGTCAGGTGCTCGAATTGCGGGCGCGCGAAAAGACCGGCTCGGCCATCCGTGCGCTGCTCGACCTGGCGCCGAAGACGGCAAGGCTGATCGGGGAGGACGGCTCCGAGACCGACGTGCCGCTGGATGCGGTCAAGACCGGCGACCACCTACGCATCCGTCCGGGCGACGCCGTGCCGGTCGACGGCATTGTAACGGAAGGCCGTTCCGCCGTCGACGAATCGATGATCTCGGGCGAGCCGCTGCCGGTTGAAAAAACGAAAGGCGATGCCTTGACCGGCGGCACGCTCAACAAGAACGGTTCGCTGATCATGCGCGCCGAAAAGGTCGGCGCCGAAACGACGCTTTCGCGCATCGTCGAGCTGGTCGCAAAGGCGCAGCGTTCGCGCGCGCCGATTCAAGGTTTAGCCGACCGCGTCTCCTTCTACTTCGTGCCGGCCGTTGTGCTGGTTGCGCTCGCGGCCTTTGCCGCCTGGGCGATCTTCGGTCCCGAACCCAGCTTGATCTTTGCCATCGTCTCGGCGGTCTCGGTGCTGATCATCGCCTGCCCCTGCGCGCTCGGCCTGGCGACGCCGATGTCGATCATGACCGCCACCGGGCGCGGGGCGCACGCGGGCGTGCTGATCAAGGACGCGGCCGCGCTCGAGCGCTTCGCTTCGGTCGACACGTTGATCGTCGACAAGACCGGCACCTTGACCGAAGGCAAGCCTCGCTTGACCGATGTCGTCGCTGCCGAAGGCCTGTCTGAGAATGAATTGCTGGCGCTCGCCGCCGGCCTGGAAAAAGGCTCGGAGCATCCGCTGGCCGAGGCCATTGTCGGCGGCGCCGGCGAACGCGGCCTGACGCTCGTTGAGGCCGGCGGCTTCGACGCCGTCACCGGCAAGGGCGTATCCGGCTCGGTGTCTGGCAGGAAGGTTTCGCTCGGCAACGCCGCCATGATGGCCGATGTCGGCATCGACACCGCTTCCCAGTCGGCCAGGGCCGAGGCGCTGCAGGCAGAAGGCAAGACGGCGATGTTCGTTGCGGTGGACAAAAGACTGGCCGGCATTGTCGCGGTCGCCGATCCGGTCAAGGCAACGACAGCCGAGGCGATCAGGGCGCTGCACGACAGAGGCTTGCGGATCATCATGGCGACCGGCGACAATGAACGCACGGCGCGCGCCATCGCCAAAAGCCTTGGCATTGACGAGGTGCGCGCCGGCCTGCTGCCGGAACAAAAGGCAGCCCTTGTCGAGGAGTTGCGTGCGAAAGGTGCCGGCATCGCCATGGCCGGCGACGGCGTCAACGATGCGCCGGCCCTGGCCAGCGCCGATGTCGGCATCGCCATGGGCACCGGCGCCGATGTCGCTGTCGAGAGCGCCGGCATTACGCTGGTCAAGGGCGATCTCAACGGCATCGTCAGGGCGCGAACGCTCGCCCAGGGGACGATCCGCAACATCCGCCAGAATCTGTTTTTCGCCTTCCTCTACAATGTGCTTGGCGTGCCGGTTGCCGCCGGCGTGCTCTATCCGCTCACCGGCACGCTTTTGTCGCCGATGCTGGCGGCGGCGGCCATGAGCCTGTCTTCGGTTTCGGTCATCGCCAACGCATTGCGGCTGCGGACATTGAAACTCTGAGCAAAGCCCCCAGATACGAATATCAATCAACAGGAGATCATGGATGACCTTGGCTAAGAAGATCGTGCTTTTGATGATGGCGGCGGGAATGCTGCTTGCCGTTTTCCTCGAAAGCGTCCCGGCGCAATCCGAAGAGATGAAACACGACATGGGCGCGATGGGCGCGCAAGGTCCTTCGACCGACGGCTACAAGGCGGCGATGGACAAGATGCACACCGACATGATGATCGAATATTCCGGCAATGCCGATGTCGATTTCGTGCGCGGCATGATCCCGCATCATCGGGGCGCGATCGACATGGCCAAGGTGGAACTCGCCAATGGCAAGGATCCCGAAATCCGCAAGCTGGCCGAAGATGTCATCGCCGCGCAGGAAGCCGAGATCGCCAAGATGCAGGCCTGGCTCGCCGCCCATCCGGCGAAGTAAGGCAGCAACGGCCATGCCGGAGAGATTCATTCTGGATTTCTCTCCGTGCTTGTGATGCCATTCGCATCGATTACACGGCGCCAGGAGCCCACATGCCATCGACGATAAGAGCCACCACACTGCCTTCGGGCGAGGCCGTCCAGGTGCTGGGACAGGGCACATGGAAGATGGGCGAGGATTCCCGCCGCCGCGCCGGCGAGGTCAATGCCCTGAAGCTCGGGCTGGACCTCGGCATCACGTTGATCGACACCGCTGAAATGTATGCCAGCGGCGGCGCCGAGGAGGTGGTAGCGGAAGCCATTGCCGGGCGCCGCGACGAACTCTTTCTTGTCTCCAAGGTATTGCCGTCCAATGCCTCGCGCGCCGGCGTGGCGCGGGCCTGCGAAAACAGCTTGAAGCGCCTGCGCACCGACCGCATCGATCTCTATCTCCTGCACTGGCCGGGCAGTGTGCCTCTATCTGAAACCGTCGAGGCTTTCGAGGCGCTGAAGGAGGCCGGCAAGATACGCCACTGGGGTGTCAGCAATTTCGACACCGACGAAATGGAGGAGCTGACCGGCCTGTCGTCTGGCAATCATGTCCAGACCAACCAGGTGCTCTACAATCTGTCGCGGCGCGGCCCCGAATTCGATCTCGCACCGTGGAGCCGGCAGCGCGGCATCCCGCTGATGGCCTATTCGCCGGTCGAGCAGGGCGCGCTGGCGCGCAATTCCAGGCTGGAAACCATCGCCGCCCGCCACAACGCCACGGCAGCACAGATCGCGCTTGCCTGGGTGATGGCGCAGCCCGGTGTCATCGCCATCCCGAAGGCGAGCAGCCAGGAGCATGTCCGCCAGAATGTTGCCGCGCTCGACATCGAGCTGACGGCCGAAGACCTCGCCGAACTCGACCGCGCCTTTCCACCGCCGACGCGCAAGCGCGGGCTGGAGATGATCTAGATTGGAACGGGTTTCGACCGGGTATCATCATACGGCGTATAGAGTCGGAGCCATGACGGTCACGTCGCTGCGCGACGGTTACGTCGACATGCCAATCAGGCGGCTGCGCCAGCCCGGAGACCGGACATTCGGTGACAACCTGCCCTCGCATGTACCGCTCGTCGACGGTGCGCTCAGGCTTTCGGTCAACGCCTTCGCCATCGATGACGGCGACGACATCACGCTGATCGACACAGGGGCTTCGAACGCCTGGCACCCGACAATGGGGCACCTGCCCGAGGCGCTGCGCGAGGCGAAGATCGCGACCGACCGGATTCGGACTGTTGCTTTCACCCACACCCATCTCGACCATATACACGGGCTCATCCTTGCCGACGGTGGCGACGGCTTCCCGCAGCTCTCTCGCCTGCTTGTCCCGCGCGCTGAGCTCGGCATGTTTCGCGACGTGGCGAGGCTGGAACGCTTCCACGATCGCGCCCAGCCTCTCGATGCTGGACAGCGCGTCAGCGCTGACATCGATACGATCGGCTCCGCTGGCCATGAAGCCGGCCACACTTGCTTTCGCGTTGTGAGCGCAGGCGAAACACTGTTGATCTGGGGCGACATCGTACATGTGCCGTCGCTTCAATTCGATCGACCCGAGATCACGTGGGAATTCGACGCAGACCAGCAGCAGGCGAGGGCAAGCCGGTTGCAAATGCTGGCGCTTGCGGCCAACAACGACTGCTACGTTGCCGGCGCGCATCTTGATTCGCCCGGCGTCGGCCGGGTTTTTCGAACCGAGGCGGCTTTCCGCTTCGAGCCCTTATAGCACTCTAGCCGAGCGCCGCCCGCGCTCGTTGCAGGGCGCGGGAAAACACTGCCGTGTCGTCGAAGGCGCGCGCCAGCGTGAGCGCGCCTAGGATGGCGCCGACCGTCTCTGCGGCGATTTCATCCGCCTTGGCCGGGTCGTGTCCGGCGCGCGTCAGCGCTTCGGCAAGATGCGCCACCCAGCGGCCGAAATAGCTTTTGATCGCCATGGCGAAGAGGTCGCGGGATTCGTCCAGCGCGAAGGCGCCGATCAGGCATACCCGGCGCCCCGACCGGAAATAGCTCTCCGTCGCTTCGAACATCCGATCGATGCCCGTACGAGGGTCGGCCCTGTCCTGCAACGGCACGAAGACATTCTCCTCGAACCAGCCATCTATATGGGCAATGACAGCCGCCGCCATCTCTTCCTTGCCGCCGGGGAAGAAGTGGTAAAGGCTGCCTTTGCCTAGGCCGGTCGCCGCACCGATCCGCGCCAGGCTCGCCCCTTCATAGCCGTGTTCGCGGAAAACCTCGCCGATGATGGAGAGCAAATCGGCGCGATCGGGCGCGATCCTGCGCATGCGCTAGTTTTTCCGCTTGAGCATGATCTTTGCCGAAAACCGCGACACAGCTCTAGGGATCATATTCTAAAGTCCGAGTTCGGACAGGCCGGGATGGTCGTCCGGCCGGCGGCCGAGCGGCCAGTGATATTTGCGCTCACCCTCAGCGATCGGCAGGTCGTTGATGCTGGCGACGCGCCTACGCATCAGCCCGGCCGCGTCGAATTCCCAATTCTCATTGCCGTAGGAGCGGAACCAGTGGCCACTGTCGTCGCGCCATTCATAGGCAAAGCGCACCGCGATGCGGTTGTCGTTCCAGGTCCAGACCTCCTTGATCAGGCGGTAGTCGAGCTCGCGAGCCCATTTGCGCGTGAGGAAGGAGACGATCTCATTTCTGCCCGAGACGAACTCGGCGCGGTTGCGCCAGGTGCTGTCTTGCGTATAGGCGAGCGAAACCCGTTCGGGATCGCGGCTGTTCCAGGCGTCTTCGGCCATGCGCGCCTTCTGCGCGGCGGTCTCGGCGGTGAAGGGCGGCAGCGGCGGACGGCTCATGTCATTCTCCCATCGGCAAAGGCGATGGCGAGCATTGTACCAATCGGTACAATTGGTCAAGGCCGAAATCGGGCTAGGTTTTCCCCGCCAGCCCCTTCAGCCGGTAGAGCGCTTCCAGCGCCTCGCGCGGCGTCATCTCGTCTGGATTGATCTCACCCAGCGCTGCGCCCAATGCGTCGCTCTTCGCAGGCTTTGCCGCTTCCCGCTTCATTGCCACCGAAAACAGCGGCAGATCGTCGACCAGTCGGTTGGCCTTGCCGGAGACATCGCCTTCCTCGAGCTGATGCAGCACCTCTTTGGCGCGGCCGACCACCGCTTCCGGCAGACCGGCAAGGCGAGCGACCTGAACGCCATAGGAACGATCGGCGGCACCCTTGCCGACCTCGTGCAGGAAGACGACGTCGCCTTCCCATTCCTTGACCCGCATGGTGACGTTGGAAAGGCGCGGCAGTTTGCCGGACAGCGCCGTCATCTCGTGGAAATGGGTGGCAAAGATCGCCCGGCAGCGGTTCTTCTCGTGCAGGTACTCGACCGCCGCCCAGGCGATCGACAGGCCATCGAAAGTGGCGGTGCCGCGGCCGATTTCGTCGAGGATCACCAGCGCCCGCTCACCGGCCTGGTTGAGGATCGCCGCCGTCTCGACCATCTCGACCATAAAGGTGGAGCGGCCACGCGCCAGATCGTCCGAGGCGCCGACGCGCGAGAACAACCGGTCGACGACGCCGATATGGGCCGATGTCGCCGGCACGAAGGAACCGGTTTGGGCGAGGATGGCGATCAGTGCGTTTTGCCGCAGGAAGGTCGACTTACCGCCCATATTCGGACCGGTGAGCAGCCAGATCGCGCCGGCCTTGGCCCCGTCTTGCGGCGACAGATCGCAATCATTGGCGACGAACGGCCCTTCGCCCGAACGCCGCAGCGCCTGTTCCACCACAGGATGGCGCCCGCCCGAAATGTCGAAGGCAAGGCTGGAATCGACCAGCGGCCGGCACCAGGCTTCGCTCTCCGACAACAGCGCGAGCGCCGCCGACACGTCGAGCACGGCGAGCGCATCGGCGCCGGCGCGGATCTTCTGCGCCTCGCCGACCGCCTCAACCGTCAGCGTATCGAAAGCGGCAAGCTCGATGCTCAGCGCCCGGTCGGCGGCATTGGCGATCTTGGTCTCGAGTTCGGCAAGTTCGGTCGTGGTGAAACGCATGGCATTGGCCATGGTCTGGCGGTGGATGAAGCGCGCCTTGGCGCCGTCGCTTCCGGTCATGATCGAATGGTGGTTGGCGGTCACCTCGATGTAGTAACCCAGCACATTGTTGTGCCGGATTTTCAGCGAGCGGATGCCGGTCTCCTCGATCAGCGAGCGCTCCAGTCCGGCGATCACCTTGCGCGATTCGTCGCGCAGCGCCCGCATTTCGTCGAGTTCGGCATGGTAGCCGCCACGCACGAAGCCGCCGTCGCGCCTCAGCAGCGGCAGTTCCTCGCCAAGAGCCTGGGCCAGATGCTTGGCCAGCGCACGCGGCAGCGCCTTTATCGCGGCAAGTGCTTCCGTCAATTCATGGGGCAGCGCTGTTGCGGCGAAGATTTCGGCAATGGCGCCCGCCGCTTCAAAGCCGGCACGCAGCGCGCCGAGGTCGCGCGGGCCGCCGCGGTTGAGCGCCAACCGCGACAGCGCTCGCGGCATGTCGGCGACGCTCTTCAGGCTTGACCGCACCGCCTGGCAGAGCCGCGTCTCGGCGCGGAAGAACGATACCGAATCAAGCCGGGCAGCAATCGCCGCCGGATCGGTCAGCGGCGCCATCAGCCGGTCGGCGAGCAGCCTGGCGCCGCCGCCGGTGACCGTGCGGTCTATAGCCTTGAACAGCGAGCCGTCGCGGCTGCCCGACAGCGTGCGCAACAGTTCCAGATTGCCGCGTGTCGCAGGATCGATGAACAGCGTCGAGCCCTGCTCCTCGCGTTCGGGACGCGACAAAGGCGGCCGCTCGGCCTTCTGCGTCTTTTCGACATAGGCGATGGCGCCCGAGATCGCCGACAATTCGGCGCGCGAGAAGGCACCGAAACTGTCAGGCGTCGCCACTTCGAAGAAGCGCGCGATCCGCCCCGCTGCCGAAGCCGAATCGAAAAGCGACGGCGGCTGCGGGCTGGCGACGCGGCCGATGACGTCGAACACCGGCTTCAGCTCGGGATCGTAAAACACCGGCTCGGCGACGATCAGCTCGCGCGGGTCGACGCGGAAGACATCGGCCAGCAGGCGGTCGGCCGTGGTTTCGGCGACGCGGAAGACGCCTGTCGAGATCTCGATCCAGGCCAGGGCGAAGGCGTCACCGCTGTTGCCGCCCTTCACCCGCCCTAGCGCCATCAGGAAGCTCGATTCCGACGGCGCCAGCAATTTGTCCTCGGTGATGGTGCCGGGCGTCACCAGCCGCACCACGTCACGGCGTACGACCGATTTGCCGCCGCGCTTCCTGGCTTCCGCCGGGTCCTCGACCTGCTCGCAGACGGCGACGCGGAAACCCTGGCCGATCAGCTTCTGCAGATAGTCGTCGGCCGCATGCACCGGCACGCCGCACATCGGAATGTCATGGCCCTGGTGCTTGCCGCGCTTGGTCAGGACGATGCCCAGCGCGCGGCTCGCCTTCTCGGCATCGTCGAAGAACAGCTCGTAAAAATCGCCCATGCGGTAGAACAGCAGCGAGTCTGGGTTCGCCGCCTTGATCTCGATATATTGCTCCATCATCGGCGTGACGCTGCCGACGGGCGCAGGCGGTGTCACCTCGGGGGCGTCGGTTTCTGCTGAAGTGTGCATGTTCATGCCCGCACGCTAGCAGATGTGGGTGCGGGGTTTAATGCCGGCGGCCCGAAAAGCAGGGGACGACCGGCCTCGACGGCGGCTTGTGCTCCCTCTACGCCGGGTGAAGCCGTTGGTTGCTTCGGGCGCCAACCAGACCCTATGATCGCCATGGCGGGGATAAGCGGCATGGATCAGGACAAACAGGAGGCGTTCGAAGAGCTGGTCGGTCCGGCTGGATCGGCGCTTGAGCGCCTGCTGCTGTTGGCGGCGCGGCGCGTCCACCGCACCAAAAGCAAGCTTAGGGGGACAGTGCGCAAGCGCGTCCCCTTCCTCCTGCCGACACGGGGACCGCTGTCCGATCTCGATAGCGGCATCGAGATGTCGCTGCATGTGCTCAGCCGCGACCCGCTGGTGCTCTATGTCCCGATTGGCGGAGCCCGTCCGCTCTATCCGCTGGCGGCCCTTGGCCGGCGCCTGGCGGGACGGCGCGTCACCTTCCTGACGATGCAGACCTGGACCATGGAGCGGCCGGCTGTCATCGCCCGGATGGGCCGCGATCTCGCCTGGTATGCCGGCCGGTTTCCGCTGCACGAAATCATCTTCCTGTGCAACACCGAGGAAGAGCGCCGTCTCGTCGCGGCTGCGGGCGGCAATGCCATCTTCTCCAACCACAATCTGATGGTGTCGGAGGATATATTCCGGCCGCTGCCGGACGTGCCGGTCGAATTCGACGCGGTCTACAATGGCCGCATCTCGCCGATCAAACGCCATCACCTGGCCTTCGACATAGAGCGGCTGGCCCACATCACCTATTCGATCGGCGAATTGCCGCCGGTTGCCGCCCGCGCCTTTGTTCGGCGACTGCAGGCGCGTTCGCCGCTCCACCAGATCGCCAATCCGCTCGTCGACGGCTGGCCGGGCAAGCTGACGGCGCAACAGGTCAACCACGTCTACAACCAGGCCGCCGTCGGGCTGTGCCTGTCGGCCGTGGAAGGAGCGATGTACTCCTCGATGGAATATCTGATGGCCGGCCTGCCGATCGTCAGTACGCCGAGCCTTGGCGGTCGCGACGTCTATTTCGATCCGGATTATTGCATCGTCGCCGATCCGGAACCGGCTGCCATTCGCCGCGCCGTCGAGACGCTGCGAGATCGTGCCATACCGCGTCAGCACATCCGCCGCCGCACGCTGGAGAAGGTTCACGCCCAGCGCATCGAACTCATGGCGTTCCTGACTGCATTGCTGCGGCGCAAGGGAAGCCGTGCGCCACCCATCGAGACGTGGCCTTTCCCCGGCACAGACGGCATGATGCGACGGGGAACGGTGCGCGAAATCGCTGCCTTCGTCAGCGAGCCAGAGCCGACGTGACGCCGTTCGACCTCGGGAGATTTCGCTGCGGGCGTGAAGATCGCTTGGCGATTTACAGCGGTGGCGTGTAGCCTTGATCCAGAAGTTTCAAAAACACGCACCCGTCTCAAGGGGGCGACACCGGCGAGGAATTCAAAAGCATCATGGCCAAGAAAACCGAAAATAGCGGCCCCTCCGTCAGCGCCGAGGAGGCGCTGGAATTCCACGCCATGGGCCGCCCCGGCAAGCTGGAGATCGTCGCCACCAAGCCGATGGCGACGCAGCGCGATCTGAGCCTCGCCTATTCGCCGGGTGTCGCGGTTCCTGTGCTGGCCATCGCCGAAGACCCCAGCCGCGCCTTCGACTACACGACGCGCGGCAACATGGTCGCCGTCATCTCCAACGGCACCGCCATTCTCGGCCTCGGCAATCTCGGCGCGTTGGCCTCCAAGCCGGTGATGGAAGGCAAGGCGGTGCTGTTCAAGCGCTTCGCCGATGTCGATTCCATCGATCTCGAGGTCGACACCGAGGATGCCGACGAATTCATCAATTGCGTGCGCTTTCTCGGCCCGTCCTTCGGCGGCATCAACCTGGAAGACATCAAGGCGCCGGAATGCTTCATCATCGAGCAGCGCCTGCGTGAATTGATGGACATCCCGGTCTTCCATGACGACCAGCACGGCACCGCCATCATCTCGGCCGCCGGGCTGATCAACGCGCTGGAGATCACCGGCCGCGACATGAAGACCACGAAAATGGTCTGCAACGGCGCCGGCGCCGCCGGCATCGCCTGCATCGAACTGATGAAGGCGATGGGCTTTGCCCCCGAGAACATCATCCTGTGCGACACCAAGGGCGTCGTCTACCAGGGCCGCACCGAAGGCATGAACCAGTGGAAGTCGGCGCATGCGGTCAAGACCGACACGCGCAGCCTGGCCGAGGCGCTGGACGGCGCCGACGTCTTCCTCGGCCTGTCGGCCAAGGGCGCATTGACCACCAAGATGGTGCAGTCGATGGCCAAGAACCCGATCATCTTCGCCATGGCCAATCCCGACCCGGAGATCACGCCGGAGGAAGTGGCCGAAATCCGCACCGACGCCATCATGGCCACCGGGCGTTCGGACTACCCCAACCAGGTCAACAATGTGCTGGGCTTCCCCTACATCTTCCGCGGTGCGCTGGATGTCAGGGCCACCACCATCAATGACGACATGAAGATCGCCGCAGCGAGAGCGCTGGCCGACCTGGCGCGCAAGGACGTGCCCGATGATGTCGCCGCCGCCTATCAGGGCAACCGGCCGAAATTCGGCCCCAACTACATCATCCCGGTGCCGTTCGATCCGCGCCTGATCTCGGCCATCCCGCTCGCTGTGGCCAAGGCGGCGATGGAGTCAGGCGTCGCCCGCAAGCCGATCCTCGACCTCGACCGCTACGCGCAGGAACTGTCGGCCCGCCGCGACCCGATCGCCTCGACCTTGCAGCGCATCTACGACCGCGTCCGCCGCCAGCCCAAGCGCATCGTCTTTGCCGAGGGCGAGGAAGAACAGGTGATGCGCGCCGCCGTCTCCTATGTGAACCAGAAGCTCGGCACCGCGATCCTGCTCGGCCGCGACGATGTCATCAAGGAAAACGCCAGGCACGCCGGCATCGACCTCAACAAGCAAGGCATCGAGATCATCAATGCCAGGCTGTCGCGCCGCAACGGCATCTATACCGATTATCTCTACGAGCGCATGCAGCGCAAAGGCTTCCTGTTCCGCGACTGCCAGCGGCTGATCAACAACGACCGCAACCATTTCGCCGCCTGCATGGTGGCGCTGGGCGATGCCGACGGCATCGTCACCGGCGTCACCCGCAACTATTCCACGGCGCTCGACGATATCCGCCGCGTCATCGACGCCAAGCCCGGCCACCGCGTCATCGGCGTCTCCATCGTGCTCGCGCGGGGCAAGACAGTCCTCGTCGCCGACACCGCCGTGCACGACATGCCCAATGCCGAGCAGATCGCCGATATCGCCGAGGAGGCCGCGGGCTTCGCCCGCCGCATGGGCTACGAGCCGAGGCTCGCCATGCTTGCCTATTCGACCTTCGGCCACCCGCAGGGCGAACGTTCCGAGCGCGTGCAGGAAGCGGTGCGCATCCTCGACAAGCGCCGCGTCGATTTCGAATATGACGGCGAGATGGCCGCCGACGTGGCGCTCAACGCCCGCGCCATGGCCCAGTACCCGTTCATCCGGCTGACCGGCCCTGCCAATGTGCTGATCATGCCGGCGTTCCACTCGGCCTCGATCTCGACCAAGATGCTGCAGGAACTCGGCGGCTCCACCGTCATCGGCCCGCTGCTGGTCGGCCTCAACAAGCCGGTCCAGATCGTCTCGCTCAACGCCAAGGATTCGGACATCGTCAACATGGCTGCGATCGCGGCCTATAGCGCGGGAGCCTGATTCGCGGCAAAATCGCCAACCCATAAGAGATTGATAATATTCGGCTGCTATAGGGAACGTTCTCGCCCCCTATGGCCTTATGGCATTGGCGGCGCGCTCAGACCGCCAAAACGGGGGTGCGGCCATGAAGCATGACACGGCATCTGTGGTCGGCCACGGGGTCTACCACGACGAGCGGCTGGACGCGCTGCTCAGCATCACCGGCCGCATGGACGGTTATCTCTACCGTTGCCGCAACGATGCGTCCTACACCATGCTCTACATCAGCGACGGCATTTTCACCGTCAGCGGTTATCGGCCGAGCGACTTCATTCAAAATGCCGTGCGCGACTATGTCTCGGCCATCCACCCGGATGATCTCGCTGCCGTCTATGCCGCCGTCGATACCGCGCTCGAGGCGCGCTGCAACTGGAACGTCGACTACCGCATCGTGCCGCAGGTCGGCGAGCCGCTCTGGGTCCGCGAGATCGGCGGCGGCGTCTGGGACGAGGCCGGCGAACTGGAATTCCTGGAAGGTTTCGTCGTCGACATCAGCGACCGCAAGGTCGTCGAGGATCTCAACGCCGAGCTGCTGCTCGAACTCAAGGCCGCCAATGAGGAACTCTCCGTACAAAAGCGCGAGATCGAGCTGGCCAAGCAGCACAGCGACCACTCGGCCAACCACGATGCATTGACCGGCCTGCCCAACCGGCGCGCCTTTCACAACGAGCTGAGGTCGGTGATCGACCGCTGCGACAGCACCGGCCAGGCGGCCGGCCTGCTGTTCATCGACCTCGATAGGTTCAAGAAGGTCAACGACACGCTCGGCCACGAGGCCGGCGACGCGCTGCTGCAGGAGGTGGCGGGTCAGCTTCGCACCATCCTGCGCAGCGCTGATTTCGTGGCGCGGCTCGGTGGAGACGAGTTCGCATTCCTGTTTTCAGGAGAGGCTAGCCGGGCCCGACAGAAGGCCGTGGGCGTCGCCGAACGTATCCTGGAAAAGCTGCGGATCAAGGTGCCGACGCCGAATGGTGCCATCCATGTTGGTTGCACCGTTGGCGTCGCCATCTACCCGGCGGAAGCGTCCGATTCGGAGGCGCTGATAACGCTCGCCGACCGACTGATGTACATCGGCAAAAAGAGCGGCCGCAACCGGCTGGTCACCGCCGGGGCTTTGGAACCCGGGCCTACGTCCGACGGCCTTCGCCGCACCGCCTGAGCGGAGCGCCGGACAGCCTGAACCGGCGGGCACCCTCATCTGGCTGGGCGCTGCGCGCCGAAAGATGGCCCTACAGCAACCCCGCCAGTTGGGCCGCGCTGCGCAAATTCTGCCGCGGCCTTGGCCCAAGCTGCTGGATCACCAGCCCGGCGGCTAGCGAGCCGAGATCGCCGCAATCCTTCAGGCTGCGCCCGCTCGTATAGCCATAGAGGAAACCGGCGGCGTAGAGGTCGCCGGCGCCAGTGGTGTCGACCAGTTCGCGGATCGTCGTCGCCTGGATGGTGACGGTCTCGTCGCCGCGCACGATCACCGAGCCTTTTTCGGAGCGGGTGACGGCGGCAATCTTGCAGTCCTTGCGGATAGCCGCCAGCGCCTCGTCGAAGGATTTTGTCTGGTAGAGCGACTTGATCTCGTGGCTGTTGGCAAAGACGATGTCGACAGTGCCCGAGCGCATCAGCTCGAGGAACTCGTCCCGGTAGCGGTCGACGCAGAACGAATCCGACAACGTCATCGACACTTCGCGCCCGGCCTCGTGTGCGAGCTTCGCCGTCTGCCGGATCGCCTCCTTGGCGCGCGGCGGATCCCACAGATAGCCCTCGAAATAGGTAACCTTGGCGCCGGATGCCTTGTCGGCCTCGACGTCTTCCGGGCCGAGTTCGACGCAGGCGCCGAGATAGGTATTCATCGAACGCTCGCCATCGGGGGTGACGAATATCATCGAGCGCGCCGTCGGCGGCTGTCCCTCAAGCGGCCTGGTGTCGAAGGCAACGCCCTGGGCATGGATGTCATGGGCGTAGATTTCGCCGAGCGGATCGTTCGACACCTTGCCGAAGAAGGCGGCGCGGCCGCCGAAGCTGGCGACGCCCGCCGCCGTGTTGCCGGCGCTGCCGCCCGAGGCCTCGATCGCCGGCCCCATGCGGCTGTAGAGCAGCTCGGCGCGCTTGGTGTCGATGAGGTTCATCGCACCCTTGATGATGCCGTTGGTCTCGAGAAAAGCGTCGTCGCACTGGGCGATGATGTCGACAATGGCATTGCCGATGCAAAGCACGTCAAAATCCGGCATCAATGTCTCCGCCTCGGAACCTGCCGGCTTTCTGCCGCGCCCGGGCGGGTCTACAGCATCACCCCGAAAAATGGCAACCGATTTCCATCCTTTGCCGGCCCAAGCCGGCGCGCGCGCCTGGGACGAGGCTCCATCACAGTTCGACCGTGGCCGAAGCATCTGACCGCCGGGTCGCCTACAAGCTTGGCCTCAAATCAAGCGCTGGAAGCACCCGCATGCAAGCAAAGACCGACATGACCACCGAACTGGCGCTGCTTGGCGTGCTGGCCGCCCTGTGGGGCGCGTCCTATACCTTCATCAAGATCGGTGTCGAGACGATCCCGCCGATATCCTTCATCGCTGCCCGCACCTTGATTGCCGGCGCCATCCTGCTCGCGCTGATCCGCTGGCGCGGCCTCGCCATGCCCAAGGACAGCGCGACCTTGTGGCGGTTCATGGTCCAGGCCTGCCTCAACAGCGTCGTGCCATTCACGCTGATCGCCGCCGCCGAGCGCTCCATCGACGCCGGCCTCGCCACCATTCTCAACGCGACCTCGCCGATCTTCACCTTCCTGCTGACCGCGCTCATCACCCGCCACGAAACCGTAACCGCGCGCAAGCTGTTCGGCGTCGGTGCCGGCATCGCCGGTATTTGCCTGATCGTCGGCACCCAGGCGCTTGGCGGGCTCGGCCATCAATTGTGGGCGCAGCTTGCCGTCGTTGCCGCCACGGTCTGCTATGCCGGCGCCGCCATCTTTGGCCGCGGCTTTAGGGGACTCGACCCGATGCTGCCGGCCGCCGGCTCGATGCTGTGCGGCGCAGTCATCCTCGTCCCCTTGAGCCTGGCCTTCGACCGCCCGTGGACGCTGTCGCCTTCAATGGCGTCGATACTGGCCTTGTTGGCATTGTCGGTGTTCTCCACGGCGCTGGCCTTCTGCATCTTTTTCCGCCTCATCCACACGCTTGGTTCGGTCGGCACGACGTCGCAGGCCTATCTGCGCGTGCCGATCGGCGTCGGCATCGGCGTCGTGTTCCTCGGCGAAAGCCTCGGGCCGACGGCGCTCTGGGGCATGGGCTGCGTCGTCGCCGGCGTTGCGGCGATGACCATCCCAGCCCGCTCCCGGGCGCTGGCGCGCTAGATAATGATGAGATTTGGTTGAAATCTCATCATGATCTAACCCTTTGTTGGAGCATGATTTTTCCAAAAACCGGTGCCCACTTTTTGGGATCATGCTCTAGTTCCCGTCCGGAATTGCGCCCGCTCCAGCAGGCTTGCGGCTGACAGGGTCTCCACCTATGTCGGAGATATCCTTTGTTCCTGGGGGTGGAAACGCCGTGATCTCCAACGCTGCCCGCGCCGCCTTCAGCCGGCTGTTTTCTCCCGAATTCCGCGCGGTTTTCCTGAAGACGCTAGGCTTGACAGTGCTGGCGCTGGTCGCCTTGTGGTTCGCTTTGACCGGGCTTGTCGATTGGCTGGCGCTGCCATGGGTTCACTCCTTGTTGCCCGGCCTGCCGTCATGGGCCGGATGGCTGGGCGGCATCGTCGCCGCAATCGCGCTTGCCTTCGGGATGGCGCTGCTGATCGCGCCGGTGACGGCAATCGTGGCGGGCCTGTTTCTCGACGACATCGCCGAAGTGGTCGAGCGCACCGACTATCCCGCCGATCCGGTCGGACGCGCCATGCCGGCGCTGCGCTCGCTGGTGCTGTCGGTAAAATTCTTCGGCGTCGTCATCCTGGGCAACATCGTTGCCCTGCTGCTTCTGCTGGTGCCGGGCATCAACATCGCCGCCTTCTTCATCGTCAACGGCTATCTGCTGGGACGTGAATTCTTCGAATTCGCCGCCATGCGCTTCCGCCCGGAAGATGAGGCGAGGGCGTTGCGCCGGAAACATGCCGGCACCGTGTTTCTGGCCGGGCTGCTCATTGCCGCCTTACTCGCCGTGCCGCTGCTCAACCTGCTGACGCCGCTCTTCGCTGCCGCGATGATGGTGCATCTGCACAAGGCGGTCGGCGCGCGGGAGAGCGCCAGGCGATAGGCCTATCAACGCAGAAGAAAACCGCGTCCCAATTCGTCATCCGGCTCGACGGTGAATTCTGCCCGGCCCGAATAGTAGGCGCGGCCGCCGACGCGGGCGATGATCGCATCATGCGGGCCGGCCATGGTCGTGCGCGCCACCGCGCCGGAAAAGCGCGAGCCGGCGATGCTTTCGAAGGACCGCTCCTGACCAAGGTTGATCTCGCCCTTGGCATGCATTGCCGCCAGCCGCGCGGTGACGCCGGAGCCCGTCGGCGAGCGGTCGACCTCGGCATCGGCAAAGACGCAGATGTTTTTCGTTGCCTCGCCGGAGAATGCATGTCCATCGGTGAGGATGGTGCCGTAGAGGAAAGCGAGATCGGCATGGTCGGGATGCGATAGAGGGAACGCCGCCTTCAGCCGTTCGGTCAGCGCGGTTGCCGCGTCGACGAAATCGCGCACCCGGCTGCGGCCGAACTCCAGGCCGAATTGATGGCAGTCGGCCAGCGCGTAGAAGGCGCCGCCATAGGCGATGTCGAACGCAATCTTGCCGTATCCCGCCAATTCGATTTGTTGGTCATGGGCAAACAGAAAGGCCGGCACGCTTTCGAACGACACCGCGCCGGCCTTGCCGTCCCTGACCTCGACCGAGGCGACGACCATGCCGCACGGCGCCTCGATGTTGACGGTGGTGGTTGGCTCCTGCTTGACCACTAGCCCTTCGTCGACGGCGTAGCGGCCGAGCGCGATGATGGCATGGCCGCACATCGTCGAATAGCCCTCATTGTGCATGAACAGCACGGCGAGGTCGGCGCCGGGCAGGTCGGGCTCCACCAGCAGCGCGCCATACATGTCGTAGTGGCCGCGCGGCTCGAAGATCAGCAGCTTGCGCAAATGGTCGAGGTGGTCGCGCACATAGGCGCGCTTTTCCAGGATCGTGCCTTTGGGAATGTCTGGATAGCCGCCGGTGACGATCCTGAGCGGCTCGCCGCCGGTGTGCATGTCGACGACGGTGAGCGTCATGCGCCGGGACCCCTAGCCTGAGGATTTGGAAAACAGCGCCTGCAATTTGCCGAACGGCATGGCGGCGCGGGTGAAGCCGAACGTGCCGTCCTGCTGGATCTCTCGCGCCGCAGTTTCCAGCATGCCGAAGGCGAAATTGGTCAGCCACGGCCCAAGCGAGATGCGCTTGACCCCGGCCATGGCGAGGTCGGCGATGGTGAAGGCCGACAGTGCCATGACGTTGACCGGCCTGCTCACCGCCGAGCAGACTTTCTGGATGGTCTCGACATCTTTGAGGCCGGGCGCATAGAGCACATCGGCGCCGGCCTTTTCGAAGGCCTGCAGCCGCTTGATCGTGTCGTCGAGATCCGGTTTGCCCCAAAGGAAATTCTCGGCCCGTGCGGTGAAGACGAAATCATGCTTGAGCGCCCGTGCGGCTTCAGCAGCAGCTGCAACGCGCTCGACGGCGTGTGAAAACTCATAGATGGGCTTGTCGGGATCGCCGGTATGGTCCTCGATCGAGCAGCCGGCGAGACCTGCCGCTTCGGCCGCAAAAACCGTCTCGGCGGCACTCGTCGCGCTGTCGCCCTTGCCTTTCTCGAGATCGGCCGACACCGGCAGGCTGGTTGCCGCCGTCAGCTCGCGGCAATGGTGGATCATCGCCTCGAAGGTCACTGCGCCATCGGGCAGGCCGCGCGAGAAGGCAAAACCGGCGCTGGTCGTCGCCAGCGCCTTGAAGCCGAAGGAGGCCAGGAGCTTGGTCGTGCCGACATCCCAGGGGTTGGGCATGACGAAGGTCGAGGCGTGCAGGTCGCGAAAGATCTTGCCCTTGTCCATGAGTGCTCCCTTCAGATGCGGAATATCGGCAGATTCTATCGTGAAGAAATGCACCGGGCAAACGAATGCGGTTGGCTCAGAAGCGTTTGGCGTTCTCTCCTGCCAATCTATCCAGCGCGTCGGAATCCTTGACGTAGTGCAACGTCTTCTTGTCCCAATGATAGGCAACGGAAATTGCGTGGGCTTCAGGCTTGGGCGGCTGGCCGTCGCAGCTCTCGCCGTTGAGCACCGTGGCGTCGGTCACCGTCACTTTGACTGCGGCATAAGGCTGCCCGTCAGCGATCGTCTGGAAAGCAACGTCCTGCTTGCGGCTGTAGGCGCACAGGTTCTCATCGAAGGTCAAGATCATGTCGATCAATTGGAATTTGTCGTCGCGCACCATGATCAGCGGCGTGATCGCGTAGTTTTGGCTTGAATTGAAATGCGCGCTCATGGTGATCACGATGTCGTCGTTCGGCCCAACGGAAAGCTTGCCCGGTTCACGGAAATAGGTGCCGCGGTCGAGCGCGACATTGACGGCGTCGAGCAGCTTCGGCTTGTCTGTGATGTCGTAGAGCGCCAGCACGGCATAGCCTTCGGCGCTGTCGGGAGAGTCGCCGAGGTCGTAGAGCATCGCCAGCCGGTCCTTGCCCCCGGCCTTGATGGCGAGCACGCCGGCGTTGGAGAGGCCCGATGTCTCAGGCGGCGAACCGCCGCCATCCGGTCCCTCGATGTGGCGCATCTCGATCGGCAATCCACCCCGGTAGAAACCGTTGCTGTCACCTGCGAGGCCGGGAATGACCATCCTTGCGAGGTCCAGATAGGTCACATCCATGTGACCGGGGATGGCGCTGCCGAATTCCGGGAAGCTGACGGCTTGCGCGCCGGCTGCGGTCCAAAGCCACGGCAGCAGCACAAGCGCTAGAGCAATTTCAGGAAAAGTGTGTGCGGTTTTCCGGCCGGAAATTGCGACAAAACAAAAAGATAGAGCGGTTCGCCGTTTCCATGAAACGGTGAAACGCTTTAGGATGGAGCGAAGCAGGTTCGTTGGCATGGGTGCCTCAGGCTGGCCGCGCGGAACCTAACACAGCTTCAGTGGATCGGCACCAGCCCGGCAAGTTCGCGCATGTCGTCGAACAGGACGCCGCCGGCGCTGGCCAGGCCATCGCGGTCGGAATAGGGATCGCCATGATAGGAATAGACACGCATGCCGGCGGCAATGCCGGCCTGCGTGCCGGCAACGCTGTCCTCGATGACGATGCAGTCGGCCGACGCAAAACCCATGGTCTTTGCCGCATGCAGGAACAGGTCCGGGAACGGCTTGCCGCGGCTGACCATGGTCGAAGAGAACATGGCATGCTCGAACAGCGGCAGCAGCCCGGTCTGGCCGAGCGTGATGTGCATCTTCGAGATACGCGCGGAAGTGGCGACGCAATAGGGAATGCCGGCCGCGCGAACCGCCTCGATGAAGTCGCGCACGTAGGGGATCGCCTCGACGCCATGCGCAAACAGATCGGGCAGGCCGGCATTCCAGCGATCGACGAAATCGGCGCCGAGCCGCACCGTGGTCGTCTCTTCGATTTCCTTCTGCACCGAAGCCATGCTGCGGCCGGAAAAATATTTGCGGCAATATTCGAATGTGGTGGGATAACCGGCGGCAACAAACCACTCGGCAAGCCGCCGGTTGGCAAGGTTCTCGGTGTCGACCAGGATGCCGTCGCAGTCGAAGATGACCAGTTTCGGTATGCTCATTTCAGGCGGTGCCGGTCGATCCGAACCCGCCCGCGCCGCGCGTCGTGGCGCCGGCCAGCGAGCGCTCCTCAACCGTCACCTGCGTCACCGCGGCAAAGACGATCTGGGCAATGCGCATGCCGCGCGTCACCGCGAAATCCTCGTCGCCAAGGTTGATCAGCAGCACCTTGACCTCGCCGCGATAGTCGCTGTCGACCGTGCCCGGTGAATTGAGGACGGTCAGCCCATGCTTGAAGGCAAGGCCGGAGCGCGGCCGCACCTGGCCTTCCATTCCTTCGGGAATTTCCAGGATCAGACCGGTCGGCACCAAGGCGCGCTTGCCAGGCAGGATCAGCAGCGGCCGGTCTTCCGGCACCGCGGCGCGCAGATCCATGCCGGCGGCGCCGGTGCTTTCATAGGCGGGAAGGGGAAGTCCATCTCCATGCGGCAACCTGACGAAGCCGACAGTGGGACCAATGACGGAGGAATTTTGGAAGGCTGCGCGCATAAAATCGATCCTATCGGCGCGAACGGCGATTCGGTCAACTCGTCCGCAGGCCTATCAACGGCTTTCTTTCAGGCGTCAGTGTGACCTAGCGCAATTCCATCGGAACGACGGTCGTCTCCTTGATCTCCTCCATGACGAAGGAGGCCGAAACGTCCGACAGCGCCACCTTGGCGATCAGCCGCTGATAGAGCCGGTCATAGGCCTTCATGTCAGCGACGCGGGCGCGCAGCACGTAGTCGAGATCGCCGGACATGCGATAGACCCCGGTGATCTCGGGAAAACCGGTCACCGCCGCACGGAACTTCTGCAGCCAGTCCGGGTCATGATTGGAGGTGCGGATCAGGATGAACACCGAAAGTCCGAGCCCGAGCTTGTCGGCATCGACCAGCGCCACCCGTCCGGTGATGACGCCGTCCTCTTCCAGCCGCTTGACCCGGCGCCAGCAGGCGTTGCGCGACAGCGACACTTTTTCGGAGAGCTGATCGACCGATAGTGTGCCGTCGCGTTGCAGCTCGGCCAGCAATCTTCGGTCGATTTCATCAAATTCAAGCGCCATGTTGGGATGAATGTCCCGAACCACGGCGTTAGACAAGGACAAATTGAGACCGATGAACCTTTACCCCGTGGCAGGATACCCACATCGGGGCTTATCCCGGCAGGAGGGATCACCATGACGACGCTGTTTTCGAAGCTGTTCACCTCTCACCCGGCCAAGGTGGGCGAGACCTATTTCAGCCATATGGCCTTTGCCGCCTGGTTCTGCTCGCGCCTCCTGATGGCCGCTGGTGCGGCACTCGTTCACGCTTTCTTGCCGTTTCTCTTCGAAACTACGGCAAGCCGAATCGTTCGCGAACTCTACGAGCGGACGCACAACAGAGGCTCGCACGCGGTCAAGGAGCCCCAGGCTCTCTTGGATCGCGCCTAGGATTGGTTAGAAGCCATGTGCCGATGGGCGGCCTATCTGGGTGAAGCGGTCTTCCTCGAAGACGTCGTCACCGCGCCTTGCCACTCGCTGATTGCCCAGAGCCATTGCGCCCAGGAAGCCAAGTCGCCGACCAATGGCGACGGTTTCGGCCTTGCCTGGTATGGCGACCGGCCCGAGCCCGGCCTCTACCGCGACATCCTGCCGGCCTGGTCGGATCCCAATCTGAAAAGCCTGTGCCGGCAGATCAAATCCGGCCTGTTCCTCGCCCATGTCAGAGCGTCGACCGGCGGCGCCACCAGCCGCATGAACTGCCACCCCTTCATCTCCGGCAGCTGGTCGTTCATGCACAATGGCCAGATCGGCGGCTTCGAAAAGATCCGCCGCGCGCTGGAGAACTCGCTCTCTGACGCCGTCTTCGACCAGCGCGAGGGCACCACCGATTCCGAATTGTTTTTCCTGCTGATGATCGATGAGGGTCTTGCTGGCGACCCGCAAGGGGCAGTATCGCGCGCCACCGCTCGGGTTCTAGAGGCGTCACGCCACGCCGGTCTGGAGCCAGCCGTGAAACTGACCGCAGCGTTCTCGGATGGGCAGGCGCTCTATGCCGTGCGCTACGCCAGCGACGCCCACGCGCCGACGCTGTACACGTCGGTGCGCAATGCCGGCCGTTGCATCGTGTCGGAGCCTTTCGATCGCGAGGGCGGGGAATGGCAGGCCATCCCGCCGGCGAGTTTTGTGACCATTACGGGTGATGGGATGAGCATTCGGCCGTTCGTGCCGGCTGTGGCAAGGCTGGCACTGGTCGTCTAGGCCCTAGTCTAGGCCGCATTCTTCGCGCCCCCCTCTGTCCTGCCCTCCCCACGAGGGGGGAGATTGGAGGTCACGGCGGCCTTCGCCAATTTTCAACGCAGGAAAAGGGGCGCCGAAGCCAAAGCTGCCAATCGCCCCCCAAAGTGGGGGAGATGTCCGGCAGGACAGAGGGGGGCGCCGTAGAGCGCCAACCTCAACCGACCGGCAAGCGCAATTTTGATCAAGCGCCGATGATCTCCGAATGCTGAACTTGGTTTTAAACCGCGATACGTTTGGCAGCAGCCGGAGCAATCATGGACCTCGCCTTTTCCTCGACCATCGATCTCGCCGCCGCAATCGCGGCGCGAAAGATCTCCGCCGTCGAAGCTCTGGACGCCCATCTGGTCCAAATCGACCGACACAACGAGGCCGTCAACGCCATCGTCAATCTCGACCGCGAAGGCGCCCGTGAGCGCGCTGAAAACGCCGACGTGGCATTGGCGCATGGCGATGCGCTCGGCCCGCTGCATGGCGTGCCCTTCACCCTGAAGGATACGCACGAAACGGCCGACATGGAGACCACGGTCGGTTTCCCGCCTTTCGCCAACCATACGGCAAAATCGGACAGCCCGGTCGTCTCCCGATTGAAAGCCGCAGGCGGCGTCCTGATAGGCAAAACCAATGTCGCGACCATGCTGGGCGACTGGCAGTCGGACAACCCGCTGTTCGGTCGCACCAGCAATCCGTGGAACCGCTCGCGCACGTCAGGCGGGTCCAGCGGTGGCGCCGCGGCAGCGGTGGCGACCGGCATGACGCCGTTCGATGTCGGAACCGACATGCAGGATTCGATCCGCCTGCCGTCGGCTTTTTGCGGTGTCTACGGGTTGAAACCGACCGAGCACCGCGTGTCGCTGGCCGGCGCCTTCCCCGATCCGAACGGCGCGGCGCGAAGCGTGCGGTTGATGTCCTGCCTCGGCCCGCTGGCGCGCAGCGTGGACGATCTTGCGCTGATCTACAAAATCATCGCCGGCCCGGACGGAGCAGACACCGACCTCGCGCCGGTGCATTTAGAGGCCATGCCCAGGCTCGACCTCAAGACATTGCGCATCGCCGCCGCGCCGTCCTTTCCCGGCTTTCCGGTGGCTGGCGAAATCGCTGCCGCAGTCGAAATCCTGGCCAAGCGGTTGCAATCAGCAGGGGTGATTGTGGAAGAAGCGAACTTGCCTGAGATCGATCTGCATGACGATCTGGAGCAGGGCGGCGATCTGATCGGCATGATGTTGGAGGCAGCGCAGCCCGAACCACCGGAGCAGCCAACGCCGATCACCAATTGGTTCGAGGCGCTCGCTCGCCGCGACCGCTCCATCCTGGCCTGGGACAGGTTCTTCGAAACCTGCGATGCCTTGCTGTGCCCGGTCGCCATGACCACGGCCTTCGCGCATTGTGAGCCCGGCACGCCGATCGAAGTCGACGGCAAGGAGCTAAGCTATTGGATGCTACCGGCCTATGGCGCGGTCTTCAATTATTCCGGCCATCCGGCACTCTCGCTGCCCTGCGGGCAAGACCGCGACGGCCTGCCCATCGGCCTGCAACTGGTCGGCAAGCGCTGGTCGGAATCGCGCCTGCTTGGCATCGGGAAGGCAATCGAAGCGCTGACCGGCGGCTTCAAGCGTCCGCCGGGCTACTGAGCAAACCGACCCAACCCATAAGGCCTCAGCAGCGGATCACGCTCGCCGTCGAGAATTTCGCGCGTGGCGAACAGCCCGACCGCCGGCGCCAGCGTGATGCCGGAATGCATGACGGCGACATAGAGGCCGTCGGCGCCCTCGGCGCGGCCGATGATCGGAAAGCCGTCGATCGGCGTCGGCCGGTAGCCAACCGTGTGGAAATCGAATTCCAGTTCGTCGGCGCCGCGCAAGGCCGCCTTCATTGCTGCAAACAGCTCGCGCGCCGTGGCGTCGGGATTCTCACCGGGATCGCTCCCCGCGAAATCCGAGCCGGCGATGATGCGGCCCTCCGCCGTCTGGCGCATATGCAGCTTTTCGGCATGCACCAGCCCGTTGAGGAGCTTCTTGTAGGGCTGCGAGTGGACGATCAGACCGGGCGGCGTCTCGATCGGCAGCTTGATGCCGGCGGTAGCGGCAATATCGGGTGCCCCGACACCGGCTGCGATCACCACCTCGTCGGCTGCCATCAGCCCATGCGATGTATCGACACCGCTAATCCTGCCATCGGTCTGGACAATCGCGGTTACAGAACTGGAAAGAATGCGCGCGCCGCGCCGTTCTGCATCGGCCAGCAGCGCCTTGGCCGCCGCGACCGGTTCGGCCACGCCTTCCTCCGCGACATAAACCGCGAATTCAGGCGGCTCGACGAGACTGGGCTCGATTTGCGCTGCCCGCCCGGCGTCGACGCGTTCGATGCCGTAACCCCAGGAAGCATGCTCAGCCGCGTAGGCTTCGAGCCTGTCGGCCGGCAGATCCCAGCACAGCCCGCCGCACCAGGCGAGCGGCAGGCCGGGCAGCTCGTTTGCCAGCCGCTTCCATTCGGCCATCGCACGGATGCGCAGCCGAAAATAGATTTCGGGATTGCCCCAGCTG
Organism: Mesorhizobium sp. M0772; assembly: GCF_040320135.1. Taxonomy (NCBI): domain Bacteria; kingdom Pseudomonadati; phylum Pseudomonadota; class Alphaproteobacteria; order Hyphomicrobiales; family Phyllobacteriaceae; genus Mesorhizobium; species Mesorhizobium sp. M0772. The sequence goes on from NZ_JAMYPB010000028.1 coordinate 46,996, forward strand.
GCATTGATCCAGGCAAAGGAATTGGGTGTGGCGATACCGCCCGCACCGCTCTCCGAAACCACCGACACCCGTGCGCCCGCCTTGGTCAGGTGCCAGGCGATGGAAGCGCCGATAATGCCGGCGCCGATGACGATGACTTCCTTAGCGCTGATCATACCGGACCTCTCAGAATGGGCTCCTCTGATGCCACCGCAGCGGGTTAAGCTCAAGGACGGTCGAGGCCTGCCGGCCCGAAACTGTCGACAGGCCAGCAATGCGCTGCTAGAAGCCCGCGCCACAGACAGGATTCCACAAATTGGCAGAAGACATCGAACAGGCGGTATCGCGCCGCCGCACTTTCGCGATCATCGCCCACCCCGACGCCGGCAAGACGACGCTCACCGAAAAGCTGCTGCTGTTCGGCGGCGCCATCCAGCTTGCAGGCGAGGTCAAGGCCAAGAAGGATCGCATCCAGACCCGGTCCGACTGGATGAAGATCGAGCGCGAGCGCGGCATTTCGGTCGTCACCTCGGTGATGACCTTCGAATATGAGGACAATGTCTTCAACCTGCTCGACACGCCCGGTCACGAGGATTTCGCCGACGACACCTACCGTACGCTCTCGGCGGTCGACTCGGCCGTCATGGTCATCGACGCCGCCAAGGGCATTGAGCCGCGCACGCTGAAGCTGTTCGAGGTCTGCCGGCTGCGCGATATCCCCATCATCACCTTCATCAACAAGATGGACCGCGAAAGCCGCGACCCCTTCGAGATTTTGGACGAGATCGAGCAGAAGCTGGCGCTGGACACTGCCCCCATCACCTGGCCGATCGGCCGCGGCAAGACTTTTGCCGGCACCTACCACCTGGCGCTCAACGCTGTGCGCAGGGGCGATGCCGAGAAAGACCGCACACCGGTCAACGGCCCCGACTCCAACCGCGTCGCCGGCCTGCTGCCGGAAAACGAGCGCGAAGCCTTCATCGAGGAGCTGGAACTCGCGCGCGAAGCTTGCCGCCCGCTCGACATCGACGCCTTCCGCGAAGGCCATCTGACACCGGTCTATTTCGGCTCGGCGCTGCGCAATTACGGCGTGCGCGACCTGATCGAGGCGCTCGGCGCCTTCGGGCCGCCGCCGCGTGCGCAGGACGCAGACACCCGCAAGGTCGAGGCGACGGAGGAGAAGATGACGTCCTTCGTGTTCAAGATCCAGGCCAATATGGACCCCAACCATCGCGACCGCATCGCCTTCGTGCGCGTCTGTTCGGGCAAGCTCGAGCGCGGCATGAAGGCCAAGCTGGTGCGCACCGGCAAGCCGATGAGCCTGTCGGCGCCGCAGTTCTTCTTTGCCCGCACCCGCGTCACCGCCGATGAGGCCTTTGCCGGCGATGTCGTCGGCATTCCCAACCACGGCACGCTGCGTATCGGCGATACGCTGACCGAAGGCGAGGAGATACTGTTCCGCGGCGTACCCAACTTCGCGCCGGAAATCCTGCGCCGTGTGCGCCTCGGCGACGCGATGAAGGCGAAAAAACTCAAGGAAGCGCTGCACCAGATGGCCGAGGAAGGCGTCGTGCAGCTGTTTTCGCCGGAAGACGGCTCGCCGGCCATCGTCGGCGTTGTCGGCGCGCTGCAGCTCGACGTCTTGAAGGAAAGGCTGAATTTCGAATACACGCTGCCGGTCGAATTCGAAATGTCGCGCTTCTCGGTCTGCCGCTGGATCTCTGCCGACGACAAGGCCGAAACGCTTCGCTTCATTGAGGCGCATCGCGGCGACATCGCCCGCGACCTCGACAACGACCCTGTGTTTCTGGCCCAGCACGCCTTCTCGCTGAACTACGAAGCCGAACGCTGGAGGGCGATCCGCTTCGCCACCATCAAGGACTACCAGGTCCGCGACAAGGCGGCGTAAGGCGCCCCTTTTCCTTCTGCCCGTTTACGCGGAGAAGGTGCCCGAAGGGCGGATGAGGGGCAGCGCCGACGTTGAAGGGTCAATTGGCTCCAACGCGCGCCGGCCGTTCGCATGGCTCAGGGCGTTCGAAGCTCGAAAAGCAAAGCAATTGGCTTTTCGTCCGCTACGCGGCCGCTTCTCACCCCTTCGCAGCTTCCTCGATCTTGGCAATATCGATCTTGCTCATCTGCATCATCGCCGACATCACCCGCCCGGCCTTGGCCCGGTCCGGATCCAGAAGCAGGCGCGGCAGTTGCTCCGGCACGACTTGCCAGGAGACGCCGAACTTGTCCTTCAGCCAGCTGCATTGCGACGGTTCGCCGCCGCCTTCGATGAGCTTGTCCCAGAAATAATCGACCTCTTCCTGCGTCTTGCAGTCGATCGACTGTGACATCGCCTCGTTGAACTTGAATTGCGGTCCGCCGTTCAGCGCCTGGAACTGCACGCCGTCGAGTTCGAACGTGGTTACCAGCGCCTTGCCGGCATCGGTATGGCCTTCGGGCCAACGCAGCACGCTCAGTACCTTCGAGTTCTTGAAGATGGAAACGTAGAAATTCATCGCCTCTTCGGCCTGGCCGTCGAACCACAGGCAGGTGGTGATCTTTTGCATGTCATGCTCCTCGGGTGTTTGGTTGCGGTTACAGGTGAAGCGGCTGACTTATAGAAATGGTGCCATTCCCTTGCCGTCGTCCCAAGGACGGATGCCGGGCTAGCGATCCGACACTGGCCGGCAATCTTTTTCGAAACCCTGATTTCAGCGAGACTCTGGCGCATTGCAAAAATGTGGCCAGACCATACTTGCCGGTCTATAAACCCTGCGATCCAAATCCAGCGCCGCCACGCTCCGCGTTGAGCGCAGCCAGCCAGCCAAGGAAAATTCATGCCTGCCTATCGCTCCCGCACCACCACCCACGGCCGCAACATGGCCGGCGCCCGCGGCCTGTGGCGCGCCACCGGCATGAAGGATTCGGATTTCGGCAAGCCGATCATCGCGGTGGTCAATTCCTTCACCCAGTTCGTGCCGGGTCATGTCCATCTCAAGGACCTTGGCCAGCTGGTGGCGCGCGAGATCGAGAAGGCCGGCGGCGTCGCCAAGGAATTCAACACCATCGCCGTCGATGACGGCATCGCCATGGGCCATGACGGCATGCTCTATTCGCTGCCGTCGCGCGAGCTGATCGCGGACTCGGTCGAATATATGGTCAACGCGCATTGCGCCGATGCCATGGTCTGCATCTCCAATTGCGACAAGATCACGCCCGGCATGCTGATGGCCTCCTTGCGCCTCAATATCCCAAGCGTCTTCGTCTCCGGGGGGCCGATGGAAGCCGGCAAGGTGGTGCTCGCCGGCAAGACACAGGCGCTCGACCTGGTCGACGCCATGGTTGCCGCCGCCGACGACAAGATCTCCGACGAGGACGTCAAGGTCATCGAGCGCTCGGCCTGCCCGACCTGCGGCTCGTGCTCGGGCATGTTCACCGCCAATTCGATGAACTGCCTGACCGAAGCACTGGGGCTCTCGCTGCCGGGCAACGGCTCGACGCTGGCAACCCACGCCGACCGCAAGCGGCTGTTCGTCGAGGCCGGCCATCTCATCGTCGATCTCGCCCAGCGCTACTACGAGCAGGATGATGAGTCGGCGCTGCCGCGCAGCATCGCCTCGAAGGGCGCCTTCGAGAACGCCATGACGCTCGACATCGCCATGGGCGGCTCGACCAATACGGTGCTGCATATCCTGGCCGCCGCCCACGAGGGCGAAGTCGACTTCACCATGGAAGACATCGACCGGCTGTCACGGCGGGTTCCGGTGCTATGCAAGGTCGCACCGGCCAAGTCCGACGTGCATATGGAAGACGTCCACCGCGCCGGCGGCATCATGGCGATCCTCGGCCAGCTCGACAATGCCGGGCTGCTCAACCGCAACCTGCCCACGGTGCATACGGCAAGCCTGGGCGCAGCGCTCGACCATTGGGACATCTCCCGCACCTCCAGCCAGAGCGTCCGCGATTTCTTCCTCGCCGCTCCGGGTGGCGTGCCGACACAGGTCGCCTTCAGCCAGGACCGCCGCTGGGACGAGCTCGACCTCGACCGCGAGAAGGGCGTCATCCGCTCAGCCGAGACGCCGTTCTCGAAAGACGGCGGCCTTGCCGTGCTGAAAGGCAATCTGGCGCTCGACGGCTGCATCGTGAAGACGGCCGGCGTTGACGAGTCGATCCTGAAGTTCACCGGCCCGGCCCGCGTGTTCGAAAGCCAGGACGCTTCCGTCAAGGCGATCCTGTCCAACGAGATCAAGGCCGGCGATGTTGTCGTCATCCGCTATGAAGGGCCGCGTGGCGGCCCCGGCATGCAGGAAATGCTCTATCCCACCAGCTATCTGAAGTCGAAAGGCCTCGGCAAAGCCTGCGCGCTGGTCACCGACGGCCGCTTCTCCGGCGGCACATCAGGCCTGTCGATCGGCCATGCCTCGCCCGAAGCAGCGGAAGGCGGCACGATCGGACTGGTGCAGGAAGGCGATACGATCGAGATCGACATCCCCAACCGCACGATCCGGCTTGCTGTCAGCGACGCTGAACTCGACGCGCGCCGCGCGGCCATGGAGGCAAAGGGCGCCATGGCCTGGAAGCCCGAGGAAAAGCGCAAGCGCAAGGTGACGACCGCGCTGCGCGCTTACGCCGCCTTCGCCACCAGCGCCGACAAGGGCGCGGTGCGGCACGTGCCGGAGTGATCCAGCCCGGCTAGTGGTACTGGCCGTACCAAGGCGATTTCGGATCGGGAAGATAGGGCCAATCCGTGCGGGTTGGCAGCGATCGCTTTGCGTCTTCCGCCTGTGATGGTGTCAAGAAGATGCCGAACAGGTCGTTTCCACCGTTGAGCGCGTAGTATCGCACGCCCGAATGGGTGAGTTGGTCATTGATGATTTTGAAGAAGACATAAGTGGCCGTGCCCCAGCTTTTGTCTTCGCTGCCCACACTATCCGGGGCGTATATCACGAACTCCTGGCCAGCCGAGCGCACGGCATATCGTGAAGCGTACATGTCTACGCTTTCCTCGATTGCGATTGGGTCTTTCACATATTGCCGAAGCTCGGGCAAAACTTCTTGGTAGGTCTTTGCGATTCCTTGTTCGGCGAGGTTCTCCGCGTCGAGGTGATGCGCCTTGTCGTAGTCGAGAGCCATGGCAGGAGATTGCGCGGCAAAGGTGCCCAACAAGACGGATCGTAGAAAGGACATGAACCGAGCAGCGCGCATACTCGCACTCCGTTATGGCATCAGCTGATATTCATAAAGCTTCTGATACAGCCCGCCTTGGTTGAGCAGCGTGCGATGCGCGCCGCTTTCCACCACCTTGCCGGCCTCCAGCACCACGATCGTGTCGGCCTGGTGCACGGTCGACAGGCGGTGGGCAATGACGATGGTGGTGCGCCCGACCGTCAGCTGCTGCAGCGCGTCGCGGAAAAGCGCCTCGGATTCGGCGTCGAGCGCGCTGGTCGCCTCGTCGAGCAGCAGGATTTCGGCATTGCGCAGCATGGCGCGTGCGATCGAGATGCGCTGGCGCTGGCCGCCTGACAGCAGCGCGCCATTCTCGCCGACATCCGTGTCGTACCCTTTCGCCTGGGCGCTGATGAAGTCATGTGCATTGGCGGCCCTTGCGGCGGCCATTACTTCCTCGTCCGTGGCGCCCTCGCGCCCGAGCCTGATGTTGTGCATGATCGTGCCGGCAAACAGGAACGTGTCCTGGCTGACATAGGCGATCTTTTCCCTGACCGAGGTGAGCGTGGCACAAGAAATGTCCTGCCCGTCGAACATCACCCTGCCGACCTGCGGGTCGTACATGCGCATGATCAGGTTGAGGATGGTCGACTTGCCGCTGCCCGAGGGTCCGACCAGCGCCGTCATCTTGCCTGCGGCAAGCGTCAGGTCCAGTCCCTCGAACACCGGCGCGCTTTCGGGGTAGGCGAAGCTGACATTGTCGAAATGGATCTCGCCCGGCCCGGCCCGCAGCGGCTTTGCATCCGGCTTTTCGGCCAGCGTCAGCGGCCGGTCGGCGAGCTGGAACATCATGCGCACGCCGACAATGCCGGTTTCAAGCGAGATGCGTACGCGGGCCAGGCGCTTGGCCGGCTCATAGGCCAACAGCAGCGCCGCGATGAAGGCCATGATGTTGCCCGGCATCTGACCGCCGCCGCCCAGAACCAGGAAGCCGCTGACAAAAACGGCGCCAGCGATGGCCAGCCCCGCAAGCGTTTCCATAACCGGGCTGGTGGCGGCCTCCAGCGTGGCGATGTTGTTGGCGCGGCTCTCCACGTCCGACACGGCCTTGTACATGCGCTTGCGCATGGCGCCTTCGAGGCCGAAGGATTTGACGACGCGCACGCCGATCGCCGTTTCCTGCATCACCTGCACGATCTGGCCGAGCGAACGGAATTCTTGCGAGGCAATTTTTCGGACACGCTTCAGGATACGATTGACGCCGTAAATGGCGATCGGCCCGATCACCAGACAGATCAGGGACAGCGCCGGCTGCTGCCAGACCATCACCCCCACCAGCGCAGCCAGCGTCACCAGGTCGCGAACATAGGACGTGACGATTTGGTCGAGCACGCTGCGCGCGGCCTGGGCATTGTTCGTCATGCGCGAAATCAGTTCGGACGAAGAGGTCGAATGATAGAATTCGATGCCTTGCGCGAGAATGCTGTCATAGATCTTGCGCTGCCGGTCGGCGATGATGGCATTGCCGACCCTGCTCATGAAGTAGGCCTGGATGAAGTTTGCGAAGCCCTTGAGAATGAAAATCGCTCCGGTCGCCGCCGCGATCAGATTGACCTGCTCAATCCTCTTGTAAACCACGAATTCATTGGTGATTTCGCGCAGCATATAGGCGCTGGCTGCTGTCGTTGCCGCCACAACCAGCATCGACAGAATGGCCGCAGCGTAGCCAAATCTATGCGCGTGAAAGGATTCCCGCAAAAGCCTTGCGATAAGGCGCTGGTTTTCCGTCGAACGGAAGAAGCGAAACAAATGGCCGATCCCATGCCTGACTGACGAATTTCGGATTCGCCACCGGGGCGAAAGGCGGCTTATAGAGCGAGTTGTGGCCGGATGGAACCTTTCGCTGTCGCGGAGACAATCGGCTGCGGCACGGTGTCTTTTGCGCCACGATTGCGGCGACTGATCTGCAGGGAGATGACGACAGATGGATTTCGACCTTGTTGTACGTGGCGGAACGCTGCCCGACGGCACCGTCGCCGACCTCGGCATCATCGGCGAGACGATCGTCGCCATCGAGCCCGAACTGCATGTCAGCGCCGGCACGTCGATCGACGCCCGTGGCAATCTGATCTCGCCGCCCTTCGTCGATCCGCATTTCCATATGGATGCGACGCTGTCCTACGGCATTCCACGCATCAACGCTTCGGGTACGCTGCTGGAAGGCATTTCGCTGTGGGGCGAGCTGAAGCCGCTCCTGACGCATGACGCGGTTCGCGAGCGGGCGCTCGCCTATTGCGACTGGGCGGTCTCGATGGGCCTGCTCGCCATCCGTACCCATGTCGATGTCTGCGACGACCGGCTGCTGGCGGTCGAGGCGCTGCTCGACGTCAAGAAGATTGTCGCGCCCTATATCGACCTGCAATTGGTCGCCTTCCCGCAGGACGGGTTTTATCGCTCGCCGACGGCGCGCCAGAACACGCTGCGCGCGCTCGACATGGGCGTCGACATCGTCGGCGGCATCCCGCATTTCGAACGCACCATGGCCGACGGCACGCGCTCGGTGACCGAATTGTGCGAAATCGCGGCTAAGCGCGGGCTGATGGTCGACCTGCATTGCGACGAGACCGACGATCCGCTGTCGCGCCACATCGAGCAGCTTGCCTATGAGACCCACCGCCTTGGCCTTCAGGGCAAGGTGGCCGGCTCGCACCTGACTTCCATGCACTCGATGGACAATTATTACGTCTCCAAGCTCTTGCCGCTGATTGCCGAGGCCGGTGTGTCGGCGATCCCCAATCCGTTGATCAACATCATGCTGCAGGGCCGCCACGACACGTTTCCCAAACGCCGCGGGATGACCCGGGTGAAGGAGATGCTGGCGCTCGGCATCCGCGTCGGTTGGGGCCAGGATTGCGTTCTCGACCCCTGGTATTCGCTGGGCACCGCCGACATGCTCGACGTCGCCTTCATGGGGCTTCACGTCGCTCAGATGTCGAGCCCTGCCGACATGGCACGCTGCTTCGACATGGTCACCAACGTCAACGCCGCCATCATGGGCCTCGATCATCTCGGCCTTGCCGTGGGCAAGCGCGCCAGCTTCGTCATCCTCGATGCCGGCAACCCGATCGAGGCCTTGAGGTTACGTGCCGAACGGCTGTGCGTCGTCGCCAGGGGCAAGGTGGTGGCCGAGCGCACGAAGCAGGAGACACGGCTGTCGATCGCCGGCCGTCCCGGACAGGTGAACCGGCGGCACAAAACTGCGTAGAAACAGCCGATTTCCGCCGCTGGTCTTACCGATTTGCCTCGTCAAAGCGGCCGCTTGCAGCTAGGGAGCCGCATGGCCCAGTCGCTCGTCCGCACCTTTACCATCAGGAACGTGCTTTTGGCCGGCATCCTGTTGATGCTGGCCGGCGACTTCATGTTCGCGCTGAACGACGCGATGGGCAAATGGCTGGTCGCCAGCTTCTCGGTCGGTCAGGTGGTGCTGATCCGATCGATCGGCGCCTTCATCGTGCTCGGCCCGATGATCGCCAACCAGGGCGGCGGCAGACTGTTCCAGATGGAGCGGCCGGTCCTCCAGATTCTGCGCGTGCTGGCGACCACGGTGGACACAGCCTTGTTTTACGCGGCCGTCGTCTATCTGCCGCTGGCCGATGTGATGAGCTTCTACATGGCCGGGCCGATCTATGTGGCGGCGCTGTCGCATTTCCTGCTCGGCGAAAAGGTCGGCTGGCGCCGCTGGGCCGCCATCCTGGTCGGCTTCTGCGGCGTGCTGATCATCTTGAAGCCCTCTTCGGCGGCGTTCTCGCAGTCCTCGCTGTTCGCGCTGGTCGGCAGCATTGCCTTCGCCTTCGCCATCATCCTCAGCCGCCGCCTGCGCGGCACCAGCGACACAACGCTGGTCACCTGGCAGACTATCGGCACGCTGCTGGTCGGCGGCGTGATGACCATAGGCGCCTGGCAGACGCCCTCGGCACTCGATTTCGGCGCCATGCTCCTGCTCGGCATCGTCTCCTGCAGCGCGCATCTGATGATTACCAGGGCGCTGAAACTGGCCCCTGCCTCGACGCTGGCGCCGCTGCACTACAGCCTGCTTCTATGGGCGGTGATCTTCGGCCTGGCATTCTTCGGCGACGTGCCGGGACCGCGCATCCTGATCGGCTCGGCCATCGTCGTGCTCGCCGGCCTGTTCATCTTCCACCGCCAGAAGGTGGTCGAAACAGTCGTGCCGCCGGAGAACGTGCCGAAAGGCGTGAATTGACCTAACCTTGGCGCACCGCCGCCAGATGCCGTGAAAACTCAGGCGTTTCCATCAGCGCCTTGCAACGGGCGAAGCGGCCGTCGGCATAGGCGCGGAAGTCCTCGACCGGGTTGTTGTTGGCAAGCTGGATCAGCCCCCACAGCGTCCACAACAGGTCGCACATCGCCTTGTAGGTGACGACGCGGCCGCGCTCGGCCGGTTTTGCCTCGCCGCCGAAATAGGCGCGCATCATCTCTTCCTCCTGCGCGGTGTCGAACCGGCCTTCGACCGAGAGGTCGCCGAGATCCCAGAGCGGGTCGTTCATCCCCGAATATTCCCAGTCGACGATCCACATCCGCTCGCCCGTATCGAGCAAATTCTCGCACAGCGGATCGCAGTGGCAGGCGGCAAGCGGCAGTCTATGCGCGGCAAGGGACGCACGCACGGTGTCGGATTCGCGCACCACGTCGTGGTAGCCCGGCGGCAATGCGACGTCCTTGGTCGACAAGACCTTGAGATAGTCGTCGATCATCGCAAACAGCTCGAAGCGGAACGGGAACACCGCGCCTGACGAGTGCAGCTTGCGGAAGGCCTCGCCGGCGCGGGCCGGGCTGCCGTCGCGCAGCTTGAACTTCTCCGGCGACATTGTCTCGGCGCCGGCAACGAAGCGGCTCGCCATCACGCCTGTCGCAGGGTCGACATGCAGCACCTCGGGACTGACGCCGGCCTTGGCCGCCTCACGCGCCGCCACCGCTTCATTGGCGCGGTTGATATACTCCTCCGTGCCTTTGCCGGGGATACGCAGGCAGATATCGCCGGCCCGAAAGACGAGATTGGTCATCCCGCCCAGCCGCTCAAGCGGTCCGTCATAGCCCGCCAATGCCGGAATTGCCGCAAGTGTTGCGCGTGCCTCGTCCGTCCCCATGCCTGTTGCCCTTGGCCGTGTATTTCTTCCGACAACGGTTCCACAGTTTTCGCCGTTTGGCTATCATCCGATCGAGGGTGAGCAGCGAGCTGGCGGAGAAACAGCCATGGCGGGCAACAAGGATCATGGCGGGCTTGGCGCCGCCTATGCGGCGCAACGGCCCGAGGACGTCGCCGCGATCTATGACAGTTGGTCGGAAACCTACGATGCCGATATGTCGGCCGCCGGCTACCGCCATCCGACGATCTGCCTGGCCCTGCTCGCACGGCATCTGCCGCGCGGCGCCGCACCGCTTCTCGACGCCGGCGCCGGCACCGGGCTGATCGCCGAGTGGCTGGCCATCACCGGCTATCCCCAGGTCGAAGCGCTCGATATTTCGCAAGGCATGCTGTCTAAAGCGGCGGCAAAGGGCGTCTATTCGGCGCTGCATTGCCTGGCGCTCGGCGGGCCACTGCCCTTTGCCGACAATGCCTATGCCGGCATCGTCTCGGCCGGCGTTTTCACCTCCGGCCATGTCGGCGCCGAGGGGCTGGACGAACTGATCCGCGTCTGCCGTCCCGGTGGCGTCATCGTGCTGACCATCAAGAACACGCTGTGGAACGCCGGCTTTGCCGATCGCATCGCTGCGCTCGAGGCTGAGGTCAGGGTCGTTCGTGCCGAGGAGACTGCGCCTTATGTTTCGATGCCGGGCGAGGCTGACACCGTGCCCAGCCGCGGCCTTGTACTCCGTGTGAGCTAATCCAGGTTTCGTCTACGCCTTGATCCTGCTCATCGAAGAATCGTACATCGGTTCGAGATGAATGTTGGCCGGCGTCCGTTCCATCGCGACCACCAGCTCATAGTCCCCTGAGCTGAGAAAATCGTCGCTGACGCCATCGGCGTTGCGGACATAGCCATAGCCGATGTTCTTAGCCAGCGTGTAGCCATAACCGCCGCTGGTGAGATAGCCGACCGGTTCGCCATTGCGCAAAATCGTCTCGCGCCCGACCAGCACGATATCGGGATCGTCGACCGTGAAGCCGGCAAAGCGTTTCTTCAGGTCGGCGCCGCTGATCTTTTCGAGCGCCCGCCGGCCGACGAAATCGGTGTTCTTCCTCAGCTTCACCGCCCAGCCGAGGCCGGCCTCCTGAGGCGTGTCGTTGGGGGTGATGTCGGAGCCCCAGGCGCGGTAGCCTTTCTCCAGCCGAAGTGATTCCAGCGCCCGGTAGCCGATCGGCCGGATGCCGTGCGGCTTGCCTGCCGCCATCAGCGTGTCGAAAATCTCGCCGGTGGCGGCGATCGGCACATGCAATTCCCAGCCGAGCTCGCCGACATAGGTGACGCGCAGCGCCCGAACCGTATGACCGGCAATGGCGATCTCGCTGACATGGCCGAACGGGAAGGCGGCATTCGAGACATCCGCGTCGGTGACGGCCGAAAGCACATCGCGGGCGCGCGGCCCCATCAGCGACAGCGTGCCGAAATCCTCGGTGACATCTTTCAACGTCACGTCGAGGCCCTTGCCGACATGGTCGCCAATCCAGGAGAGATCATGCGTGCGGAAGCCGGTGCCGGTCACGATGTAGAATTTGTCTTCGGCGAGCCTGGCCACCGTCAAATCGGCCTCGATGCCGCCGCGCGTGTTGAGAAGCTGCGTGTAGGTCAGCCGTCCCACCGGCTTGGCGACATCGTTGGCGCAGATCCAGTCCAGCGCCTTTGCCGCATCCGAACCCGTCATTTCGTATTTGGCGAAGGAGGACTGGTCGAAGATGCCGACTTTCTCGCGCACATGCCGGTGCTCCTCGCCGACCGGGCCAAACCAGTTCTGCCGGCCCATGGAATAAATGTCTTCGGGTCTGGCGCCCTGCGGCGCGAACCAGTTCGGCCGCTCCCAGCCGAGTTTGGAGCCGAACACGGCGCGATGTTCTTTCAGCCGGTCATAGAGCGGCGAGACGATGCGCGGCCGGCCCGACAGATACTCCTCATGCGGAAAGCCGATCGTGTAATGCTTGCCATAGGCTTCAAGCGTGCGGTCGCTGACCCATTGCCGGTCGCGGTGCAGGCTGGAAAAGCGCCTGATGTCGACCACCCAAAGGTCGAGCGGCGCTTCACCATCGACAACCCATTGCGCCAGCACCCAGCCGGCGCCGCCGCCGGAAGCGATGCCGAAGGCGTTGAAGCCGGCGCCGACGAACATGTTGGCGCATTCGGGCGCGACACCGAGGATGAAATTGCCGTCCGGCGTAAAACTCTCCGGCCCGTTGATTATCTGCTTGACGCCGACCGTCTCCAGCGCCGGCACGCGCGCGATCGCCTGGCTCATATGCTGCTCGAAATGATCGTAGTCGTCGTCGAACAGCCGGAACTCCCAGTCGTCGGGGACATCGCCGCCCGGCAGGCCGGTCGTCCAGGCTTGTGGGTTCGGCTCATAGCCACCCATCACCAGCCCGCCGACCTCTTCCTTGAAATAGGTGCGGCGGTCGGGATCGCGGATTGTCGGCGCGTCGGTCGCCAGCCCGTCGATCTTCTCGGTGATGATGTACTGGTGCTTGACCGGTTGCAGCGGCACGCAAATGCCGGCCATCGCGCCGACCTGGCGCGACCATTGCCCGGCGCAGTTCACCACCTTGTCGCAAGCAATGTCGCCCTTGTTGGTCTTCACCGCGGTGATGTGCCCGTCCGTCATGTCAAAGCCGGTAACGCGGACGTCCTCGAACAGCTTGGCGCCATGCATGCGCGCGCCCTTGGCCAGCGACTGCGTGATGTCGGAGGGGCTGGCCTGCCCATCGGTCGGCAGCCAGGAGGCGCCGACGAGGTCGCCGGTCTCCAGCAGCGGCCACATCTTTTTGACCTCCCCCGGCGACAGCAACTGCATGTCCATGCCGAAGCTCCTGGCCGTCGTCGCCAGCCGTTTATATTCGGTCCAGCGGTCGGCATTGGTCGCAAGCCTGAGGCACCCGGTCATCTTCCAGCCGGTAGCGAGCCCGGTTTCGGCTTCCAGTCCCTTGTAGAGCTCGACCGAATATTTGAGCACGCGGGTGATCGAGGCGGACGAGCGCAACTGGCCGACCAGCCCGGCCGCATGCCAGGTCGAGCCCGAGGTCAGCTTGCCCTGTTCCAGCAGCACGACATCGGCCTTGTGGTCGCGCGCCAGGTGGTAGGCCGTCGAACAGCCGATAATGCCGCCGCCGATGACGACGATGTCGGCATGCGTGGGCAAGCTCATGACTGTGTCCCGTATTTCGTGCGGTAATTGTCCAGCGCCGCGTCAAGCCGCGTCAGGTTCTCCGCGGTGTAGGCGACGTAGTCGATGCCGGGCGCGTCGAGGTAAAGTTCGGAAACCATGCTCCACATCGCCTCGCGCAGCAGCGAGGCGCATTGCATGGCCGCGTGCGAGCGGCGGATCGCCTCATCCGGCTCGCGCATGAAATACGCCGTGAGGAAAGTGAAGGACTCCGCGTCGCTCATCTCGGCGTTGGAGGCAACGCCGGCAAGATCGAACATCGCGGTGTTGAAACCGGCATATTCGAAATCGATGAGCCACAACCTGTCGCCATCGTCGAGAATATTTGCCGGCAAAAGATCATTGTGGCCGAAGACGATCGGCAGCAGTTTCTGGGCCCGCTCCAACTCGTCGGCCAGAGCCAGCAGCCTGGGCAGCTCGTCGCGCTTGCGGCTGCCGCCTTCGCTCAGCGTTCGCGCATAGTCGCGGATGACATGGAAGACCCAGAACATGAAGCCGGCGCCTGAGATGCGATTGGGCATCTCGCGATGGAACCCGCGCATAAGGGCTGCGACGCGGCCGATATTGGCGCGCACGTCCTCGGCAACATAGGTTTTCGCGCCGAGAAATTCCGTGACCATGATGCCGGGTTCGGAATGGCGGACCGCCGGCGCGAAGCCTGCGGCGTGCGCCGCGCGGGCCGTCATCACCTCGCGGTCGCGAAAGACGTGGTGAAATGGATAGTCCTGGCCGAAGCGCACGACATGCCGCCCGGCCGCGTCCTTGACCAGATAGTTGGCGTTGCTGAGGCCGCCCGGCAGCGGCGCAATGTCGATGCTGCCATTCCAGCAAGGCAAGGCCCGGATGCGGTCTTCAGCAGTCACGGGGCCATCCCTGACTTTTGCGGAGCTTCGATAGGCGCCAAGCGCCGCGCAACGAGGGTTAGGGGAAGCGCAAAAATCTCGTCGGTGCGGGACACAGGAACTCCTATCCCGCACCGCACCGACGAGCCCCTCTGGCCAGGTTTTGATACCCGGTCTCCGCCCCCGCGGATTTGAAAAACTTTGTGCCAGTTGAATCCCAGACGGTCTGGCCAGACGGTCGGGTCCGTGAAATGCGGCTCTGCCATCACCCTCCCGTGGCAGTTCCGAAGCCCTGTCACGCCATCAATGTCACGCTAGTGCTGCTTATCTGTCAATGAAATGTTGTGACTTTTTTTGGGTGTTTTGCCCGAAACCACGAGCAATTCCTTTAAAAACGTCTGCATTGCCCTAAAACCGGGCAGGCCGCAAATCAGGAAGCCACATGATCCATTCGAAACGGCATGGCGAAATCCTCCGCCTCCTCAAGGAAGAGGGCACCGTCACCATTGCCAGCCTCGCCGACCGGCTGGGGGTTTCGCTTGAAACGGTGCGCCGGGATGTCAAGCCACTGACCGGCAACGGATCCGTCTTGAAGATGCATGGCGCTATCGGCCTGCCGTCGATGGCGGGCGAAGCGCCGTTCGAGCGGCGCATGCGCGACAACGCCGAGGCCAAGCGGCTGATCGCCCGCATGGTCGCTGCCACCATTCGCGACGGTGAATCGGTCATGCTGGACACCGGCACCACGACCTCGTTCCTGGCCCGCGAACTGCTCGGCCACCGGCGGCTGACGGTCGTCACCAATTCATCCGACATCGCCCGCACGCTGGCCACCGTCAACGGCAACAAGGTCTATATGGCCGGCGGCGAATTGCGCAGCGATTCCGGAGCCGCCTTCGGCGCCTCGGCGATCGATTTCGTCAGCCGCTTCTCGGTCAGCCATGCGGTGATTTCGATCGGCGCCGTCGATGCCGCCGCAGGCCTTGCCGACTACGATCTGGAAGAGGCGGAGTTCGCCCGCATGGTGCTGTCGCGCGGCCAGCGCTCGCTGGTCATCACCGACCACACCAAGTTCGGTCGCCAGGGTCTGGTCCAGGTCTGCGGCTTCGACGGTTTTTCCGAACTCGCCACCGACCAGCCGCCGCCGCGCGACATTGCCTCGGCACTTGCCGAGGCTGGAGCGCGCCTCAGCATCGCTGCGGCCTAGCCAAACACCAGCGACTGGCGCGCCGCGATCCCGGCCCATGCCGCCACCCGATACCACGAAGGCGATGTTGTGCATCATGCGCGCCGCGTCGCCGGCCGCATAAGATGTCGTTCTGGTGAAAAATTGTTTTTCAATCATCCCGCTCTTCGCAATGTCCATGCAACTTGGCAGCCGCAAACAGCGCCTCCTCGAAATGCGGGCCGGGCGAATCGCCCGCATCAGCAATGAGGCCACCATGCTGCAAACGATGCCTTGTCTTTCCTGGACGCTTGCGCGCTCCGACCTGGAAGCGGACCCGGCTTGGCCGGACATTCCGCAACTTTCCGCCGGCGACGGTGTATGACGGTGTATAAGGTGTCCAGGATCAAGAACCTCAAAACCTATGACTGGCGCTTCGCATGACTGATCCACTGTCGGCGATCCTGGGCTTCGGCCTGCTTGGTGTCGGCTGTCTCGCCTTCACTGAAAAGATCCTGCCGCTGCCGCCCTCGCATGTGCTGCTGCTGTTCCTCGGCATGACGGCAGCCTCCGATCTCCTGGCGCTGGCGATTCTGCTCCTGGTGACGACGCTGTCCGCCATCACAGGCTGCCTTGTCTGGTATAGTGTGGGCCGTAGGATTGGATTGGATCGTGCCGACAGGCTGGTCGAGCGTTTCGGCAAATATGTCTGCTTGCGCTATGCGACCTACAGCAAGCTTGGTCAGGCCTATCGCCGCCATCATGTCCGGGTCTCCTTGCTGGCGCAGTTCATCCCGACGGTTCGCAACTATCTGCCGATCGCGGCCGGCGCGCTCCGTCTTCCACTCTTGCCCTTCGCGGCGGCGACGCTGCTCGGCGCCACGCTATGGAACACCGGCTTCCTCGTCACCGGCTACCTTATGCGCGGCAGCGGCCGGGATTCCTATGCCATCGGCTTTCGCATCATCGTCATCGTCATGGCGCTGGAGACGGCGTTCATGCTCGCGCTGCGCTACGGTTCAGCCTGCCGGCGGCGCCTCGGATTCCGCTGACCAGGAGGTGCCTCAAGCCGTATGGGTATAAGGCCCGCCTTCGGCTTTCCTTCCCCGTCGCGCCGGTGTTTAGTCCGGCCATGGCTTTCACCATCCGCCAGTTGCAGTTCTTCATTGCCGTCGCCGAGCAAGGCACGGTGTCGGGCGCCGCACAAAACCTCTCCATCTCGCAATCCTCGGTCACCGAGGCGATCAAGGAGCTGGAGAGCGATCTCGGCGTCGAATTGTTCGAGCGCCATCCGCGTGGCCTCAACATTACCCACAAAGGCCACCAGTTCCTGCGCCATGCGACCAAGATCCTGGCCGACGTCTCCGACGCGCGCCGCGCTTTTTCCGACGACCAGGTGGTGGCCGGCGGGCGGCTGCAGCTCGGCGTCACCTCGCTGGTCGCGGGCTATGTGCTGTCCGATCTGCTGGCGCGCTACCGCCGCGCCTATCCCGGCGTCGATGTCTCGGCCATCGAGGACAATGGCGACTATCTCGAACATCTGCTGATCGGCGGCAAGCTCGACATTGCCGTCATGGTCACCTCCAATTTGCGCGACCGCACCGCGCTGCAGTCGGAAATCCTCGAGGTCTCGGCCTACCGGCTGTGGGTCCCGCTCGGCCACAAGCTGGCCAGCGCCGACATTATCGGCATAGGCGACATTGCCGGCGAGCCGCTGATCATGCTGACCGTCGACGAGATCGAGGAGAACACCGGCAAGCTTCTGGCGGCGATCGGCGCCAGGCCGCATGTCGCCTTTCGCACCCGCTCGGTCGAAGCGGTGCGCAGCCTGGTCGCCACAGGTGCGGGCGTGGCGTTGCTGCCCGACCTAGTCTACCGGCCTTGGTCGCTGGAAGGCGACCGCATCGAATCGCGCGACATTTCGGGCTCCCTGCCGGTCGTCCAGGTCGGCATGGTCTGGCGCCGCGGCTCCGGTCTGCCGCAGGCGTCGCGCGACTTCATCGGCCTTGCCCAGTCGCAGCGTACGGTACGCCAGCAGCGTTGATACGGTGTGTGCTTATCTATCGGAAAAACCGATATCGCGTTTCTGATAAATGAATTTGCGAAACCGGAATTTTCCGAGCACTTTTCATCTGGGACGAAAGCCGCCATCAGAGCGGCAACGTGCCATCGGATGAACTGACGCTTTTCAGCCTGCGGCTGACTGCGGCGGCGACTCGCTTCGCAGTCAGGCGCCAAAATGGGAGATTGACGATGTACTCATTTCTGAAGACGTGCACGGCCTTGACGGTCGCGCTGACCTTTTCCGGTCAGGCTGTCGCCCAGGTCAAGGAGCTCGGCAAGGGCGAAGGCGAGGTCAGCATCGTTGCCTGGCCGGGCTACATCGAGCGCGGCGAAACCGACAAGGGCTATGACTGGGTGACCTCCTTCGAGAAGGAGAGCGGCTGCAAGGTCAACGTCAAGACCGCCAACACCTCCGACGAGATGGTCTCGCTCATGAATGAGGGCGGCTTCGATCTGGTCACCGCTTCGGGTGATGCCTCGCTGCGCCTCGTCGCCGGCAAGCGCGTGCAGCCGATCAACACCGATCTCATCCCGAGCTGGAAGGCGGTAGACGACCGTCTGAAGGATGCGCCCTGGTTCACCGTCGACAAGGTGCATTACGGCGTTCCCTATCAGTGGGGCCCGAACATCCTGATGTACAACACCGATGTCTTCAAGGAAGCGCCCAAGAGCTGGAACGTCGTCTTCGAGGAAATGAACCTGCCGGACGGCAAGTCCAACAAAGGCCGCGTCCAGGCCTATGACGGCCCGATCCACATCGCCGACGCCGCCAACTATTTGATGTTCCACAAGCCGGAACTCGGCATCAAGGACCCGTACGAACTGAACGAAGACCAGTACAAGGCAGCGCTCGAGCTGCTGCGTGTTCAGCGGACGCTGGTCGGCCGCTACTGGCATGACGCCGCCATCCAGGTCGACGATTTCCAGAACGAAGGCGTCGTCGCTTCCGGTTCGTGGCCTTACCAGGTCAACACGCTGGTTGCCGCCAAGAAGCCGGTCGCCTCGACCGTGCCGGAAGAAGGCGTCACCGGCTGGGCCGACACCACCATGATGGAGGCCGACGCCGCGCATCCCAACTGCGCCTATATGTGGCTTGAGCATTCGCTGTCGCCCAAGGTCCAGGGCGATGTCTCGGCCTGGTTCGGCTCGCTCCCCGTGGTGCCCGCTGCCTGCAAGGGCAACGAGCTGCTCGGCGAGGAAGGCTGCAAGACCAACGGCTACGAGAACTTCGACAAGATCAAGTTTTGGAAGACGCCGGTCTCGAAGTGCGCCACCCAGAACGACCAGTGCGTGCCCTACTACCGCTGGGTGTCCGACTATATCGGCGTCATCGGCGGGCGGTGAGCTCCCTTAACCCTCCCCCTTGTGGGGAGGGTCGACGCGCAGCGTCGGGGTGGGGGCAACGCTGACGTCCAGTGCTAGTCACCCCACCCGCGGCTTCGCCGCGACCTCCCCCATCGAGGGGGAGGTGAAGTGCCGTGCCCGCTGGCCTGATTGGTGGCGGCAAGAGCTATTTCGACGAACACAAACCGGCAACAGACGGACAGCCCATGACATCGGCCGTTTCCTTCCAGAAAGTCTCTCGCCATTTCGGCAGCGTGCGCGCCGTCGATGCGGTCGATCTCGATATCGTGCCCGGCGAGTTCTTCGCCATGCTCGGTCCGTCGGGGTCCGGCAAGACGACCTGCCTGCGCCTCATCGCCGGCTTCGAGCAGCCAACCTCGGGCTCGATCTCGATCTTCGGCGACCGCGCCGAGGGCATGCCGCCCTATCGTCGCAACGTCAACACCGTGTTCCAGGACTACGCGCTGTTCCCGCATCTGAACGTGCTGGACAATGTCGCCTACGGGCTGATGGTCAAGGGCGTCGCCAAGCCGCAGCGGCAGAAGGCGGCGGAAGAGGCGCTGTCATTGGTGCGGCTTCCAGGCTATGGCGCCCGCCGTCCCGGCCAGCTCTCCGGCGGCCAGCGCCAGCGCGTGGCGCTGGCCCGTGCGCTGGTCAACCAGCCCAAGGTGCTTCTGCTCGACGAGCCGCTCGGCGCGCTCGATCTCAAACTGCGCGAGAACATGCAGGAAGAGCTGAAGTCGCTGCAGAAGGCGCTCGGCATCACCTTCGTCTTCGTCACCCACGACCAGGGCGAAGCGCTGTCGATGGCCGACCGCGTCGCCGTCTTCAATGACGGCAAGATCATGCAGATCGGCACGCCGGAAGACATCTACCAGCGGCCGAAGACCCGCTTCGTCGCCGATTTCGTCGGCTCCTCCAACGTACTGCCGCCGGACTTCGTCCAGCGCTATTCCGGCCAGCACCGCTGGGGCAGCCTGCGTCCCGAATCCATCCGCATCGGCCGCGCCGCCAAAGGCGAGGGCGTCGCCGCGCGCCTGGTCGGAACCAACTATCTCGGCGCTACGACCAAGCTGGCGCTCGACGCCGACGGGTTGAGGCTGCACGCCATCGTGCCGGCCGGGACAAAGCTGCCGGCGGAAGGCGAAGCGGTGGTGCTGACGTTCAACCGCGAGCATTTGCATTTGATGGACGAGCCGGCATGATTGAGGTTTGCGCCAAGCACCCCCCTCTGTCCTGCCGGACATCTCCCCCTCAAGCGGGGAGATTGGCTGTTCCTCCCGGTTTCGCCAATCTTCAACGTTGGGGATTTGGCGAGGCAGCGAAACTGCTGATCTCCCCCCTTGAGGGGGAGATGTCCGGCAGGACAGAGGGGGGTGTGAAGGAACGCGGCTTCTCAGGGTTCCTTCAGCACGCGGTCGCCCCATGACCATCGCCGCGCTCAACTCAACCTCCGCCCCCGCCATCCTGCCCGGCAGCGGTGGCATGCGCGGCGCACTGTCGGACCTTTTCTGGCGCAAGCCGCAACTGCTGCTGTTCCTCATGCTGCTGCCGCCGGTTCTATGGCTCGGCGTTGTCTATATCGGCTCGTTGTTCGCACTTCTGGCGCAGAGCTTTTTTTCGATCGACGAGTTCTCCGGCCTCATCAACCACGAATTCACGCTGAAGACCTATGGCGACCTGTTCCAGCCCGCCAATCTCGACATCATCCTGCGCACGGTGACGATGGCGGTTCTGGTCACGCTGGCCTCCGCCGTCATCGCCTTCCCCATTGCCTATTACGCGGCGCGCTATGCCCGCGGCCGGTGGAAGGCGCTGTTTTATCTCGGAATCATGCTGCCGCTATGGTCGAGTTACCTCGTCAAGATCTACGCCTGGAAGCTGATCCTCGCCAAGGAAGGCATTTTGACCTGGCTGCTCGCCAAATTGCATCTGCTCTGGGTGCTCGATGGCTGGCTGTCGCTGCCGGTCGTCGGCGGCAACTCGCTGTCGGTCTCCGCCACCGGCACCTTCATCGCCTTCGTCTATGTCTGGCTGCCGTTCATGATCCTGCCGGTGCAGGCGGCATTGGAGCGCGTGCCCGGCAATCTGGTCGAGGCGTCCTCCGATCTCGGCGCATCGCCGGGCCAGACCTTCCGCAACGTGCTGTTCCCGCTGGCGCTGCCCGGCATCGTCGCCGGCTCGATCTTCACCTTCTCGCTGACGCTGGGCGACTACATCATCCCGCAGATCATCGGCACGTCGCGGCTGTTTATCGGCCAGGCCGTCTATTCGCAGCAGGGCACCGCCGGCAACATCCCGCTCGCCGCCGCCTTCACCGTCGTGCCCATCGTCATCATGGGTTTCTATCTCTGGGGCGCCAAGCGCATGGGGGCCTTCGATGCGCTCTGACGGTTCGCAATCCGCTCCGCTCGGCCTCAAGATCGCTGCCGCCTGCGGCCTGCTGTTCCTGCATCTGCCGATCTTGTTGATCTTCGTCTACGCCTTCACCACGGAAGAGAAGAGCTTCGTCTGGCCGCCGCCGGGGCTGACCACACAATGGTTCGCCGTCACCTGGAACCGTCCGGATGTCTGGCAGGCGCTGTCGCTGTCGGTCCGGGTCGCCGCCATCTCGACCGCGATTGCCTTGATCCTGGGCACGCTGTGCGCCGCCGCCGTGTCGCGGACGAAATTCTTCGGCCGCGAGACCATCTCGCTGCTCGTCATCCTGCCGATCGCACTGCCCGGCATCATCACCGGCATCGCATTGCGCTCCGCCTTCTCACTGGCCGACATACCGTTCTCGTTCTGGACGATCGTGCTCGGCCACGCCACCTTCTGCGTTGTCGTCGTCTACAACAATGCGGTCGCCCGTTTCCGCCGCACTTCCGGCTCAATGATCGAGGCCTCGATGGATCTCGGCGCCGACGGCTTCCAGACCTTCCGGCACGTCGTGCTGCCCAACATCGCCACCGCTCTGCTTGCCGGGGGGATGCTCGCCTTCGCGCTCTCCTTCGACGAGGTCATCGTCACCACCTTCACCGCCGGCCAGCAGCAGACCGTGCCGATCTGGATGCTGGAAGAGCTGATCCGCCCACGCCAGCGTCCGGTCACCAATGTCGTCGCCATGGTCGTGGTGCTGGTGACGCTGCTGCCCATCCTTGCCGCCTATTACCTGACCCGCGACGGCGACCAGATCGCCGGTTCGGGCAAATGAAGAACAGCGAATAGGGAGTAGCGAACAGCGAATAGGGGAGATTGCACGACCAGCCCATTCGCTACTCGCTATTCGCTACTCGCTCCTGACCGAGGAGAACCTGCATGGACACCCAGATGCTGATCGGCTCGAAGTTCGAGAACGGCACCGAGACCGAGGAGCCGATTCTGAATCCAAAGACCGGGGCGACCATTCTCAACCTGCCTGAAGCAAGCCAGGCGCAGATCGAGGCGGCTGTTACTGCCGCCGGGCGAGCATTCGTCTTGTGGTCACACACAACGCCGGCGCAGCGCTCCGGCTATCTCCTCAAGATCGCCGACCGCATCGAGGCCAACGCGCGGGAGTTCGCGGCGCTCGAGGCGCTGAATTGCGGCAAGCCGATCAACGCCGTGCTCAATGACGAGATCCCGGCGATCGTCGACTGCTATCGTTTCTTTGCCGGCGCTGTGCGTTCGATGCCGGGCGTGGTCGCCGGCGAATACATTCCCGGCCACACCTCGATGGTGCGGCGCGATCCGATCGGCATTGTCGCTTCCATCGCGCCGTGGAACTATCCACTGATGATGATGGCCTGGAAGCTGGCGCCGGCCATTGCCGGCGGCAACACCGTCGTCTTCAAGCCGTCGGAGCAGACGCCGCTGACGGCGCTGAAGCTGGCCAGGATCCTGGCCGAGGTTCTGCCCGAGGGCGTCGTCAATGTCGTGCTCGGCCGCGGCGACAGCGTCGGCAACACGCTGATTAATCACGCCAAGGTCAACATGATTTCGATCACCGGCGACGTCGCCACGGGCAAGAAGGTGCTGCAGGCCGCCGCCAAGTCGGTCAAGCGCACGCATCTGGAACTCGGCGGCAAGGCGCCGGTCATCGTTTTCGACGACGCCGACCTTGGCGCCGTGGTCAACGGCCTGCGCGCTTTCGGCTACTACAATGCCGGGCAGGATTGTACAGCCGCCTGCCGCATCTATGCCGGCAAGAAGATCTACGACAAGCTCGTCGCCGATCTCTCATCTGCCGTCTCGACCATCAAATACAACCAGCCCGATGACACCAAAAACGAGATCGGGCCGCTGATCTCGCGCCGCCAGCGCGATCGCGTCTCGAGCTTCGTCGAGCGCGCTTCGGAACTGAAGCACATCGAGATCACCACCGGCGGCAAGCCCGGCGAAGGCTCCGGCTTCTATTACCAGCCGACGGTGGTTGCCGGCGCGCTGCAGGAAGACGAGATCGTGCGCCGCGAAGTGTTCGGTCCGGTCGTCTCCATCACCCGCTTCTCCGAAGTCGATGAAGCCGTGAACTGGGCCAATGACAGCGACTACGGCCTGGCATCCTCGGTGTGGACCAAGAACGTCTCGCGCGCCATGGCGACGGCCGCCCGTCTGCAATATGGCTGCACCTGGATCAACACCCATTTCATGCTGACCAACGAGATGCCGCATGGCGGGTTGAAGCAGTCCGGCTACGGCAAGGACATGTCTCTCTATGCGCTGGAGGATTATACCGCCGTTCGTCATGTGATGGTGGCGCATGGGTAGAGGCCGCCACTATCTCTAAAATATTCGCCACCGCGTTTTCTGTATATTAATCGTGAGTTACTTTTGCGGTACGGCGGGAGTTCACGATTTACTGAATATTCAACCTGAATGAGCAGCCTCTTGCCGGGAAACCGCGCGGCGAGGGGTTTGCGCATGAACACGACCAAGATCAAGCTGGTACTCATTGGCGGCTTCTGTCTGCTGATCGCTGTGTTCGGCGGCAAGGACATGATCAAGAAGAGCGGCTGGCCCGAGGCGCCTGCTGAAATCCTCGCGGTCAATGTCGAATGCGACATGGAATCGACCACCCACAAGATTGTCTACAAGACCGTCAGCACCGCCACGATCCCGTGCGAACTGGTGGATGCGTTCAAGACGGTTCATGCTGACAAAGAGTGGAAGGTGACCCAGAAATTCACCGGCACCTTGCGCGTCGGCACCGGCGCCGACGCCGTCGAGGCCACGATGGAGCTGAACAAGAACGGTGCCCGCGAACCGCAGGTCGGCGACAAGCTCACCGTCGTCCAGAACCCCGCCAACCCCACCCAGATCGAACGCACCGGCATGACCGGCACGCGTTTGACGATCGTCATTGGGGCTGGACTGCTCGGCGCGTTGCTTCTCTATCTTGCTTTCAAACCCCGCCGGCGGATGTCGACCTCCGCCGTGGCGGGCAACCCTGCCGGAGATGCCGGCGCGGACCAGCGCGCGCGCCAGGCCGACGCCTTGATAGCGGCGGCCCTGGCCAAGCAGGCCACATTGCCCAATCAGCCGGCACGTGTCGCGGCTGCCGGATTGGCCAGGGAAGGGCGGTTTTCCGGGCAGCGGACGAGTTTCGGCCGCCGCAACTGATGGCCGAAAACTGCTGCACCTGCCACGGCTACTCCACGATGCGGTAGATGTTCCAAAGGCTGGTGCCTGAAACGACGTAGGGCTCCATCTCCTTGCCCCATTTGGCGTGGGCGTCGATCATGCCGATCCTGGCGAAGAAACCCTCCAGCTGGGCAAGGCTTTCGACCTTATGATGCGATTCGACCGTCGCTTCCCGAGCTCCGATCGAACCGGTCATGATCTGGAACTCGAGATCGGCAATGCCGACCTGAGAGCCGATCTCGCGTTCCCATTTCTTCAACAGGTCGAGCACGGTCTGCTTGTGCCCGAACTTGGCGTCGATCTGCCATCTGGCGCTGAACATTTTTGTCTCCTCCAGTTTTGCGGCCCAACCGCGGTTGATCTTTCCGCGGTGGAACTACTCGTCCCAGGCCTGCACGACGGTCTGTCGTGCAATCCGCCCATTCTTCAGCTCCAGCATCGCCGCGCAGAACACTTTCGTTCCGTCCGGATAGGCGCAGGCCTGGGTGAAGGCGAGATTGTCGCCATCGGCGATGGTGGTGTCGACCTTGTGGGTCATCGCCCGGCTGCAGATGTCGTCCCAGAAGGTGCTGATCGCCGCCCGGCCGCGGATCTCGCGCGGCTTGCTCGGCGGATTGTTGCGGTCGATCACCCGCACCAGTGCGTCGTCGGCATAGAAGCTAGCGAGCATCCTGCCGTCCCGTCCTTCGATCGCTTTCTTGATCGCCGCGCCGTCCACGCTCTGCGTCTTGGTCAGCATCTTCTCCTCCATGGCCCGTTGATCGGGCGGTTGAATGATCACAAGCAATGCCCGGCGCACCGCCCGGCATTTTCTTTCACTGCGACTTGGCTTTGACGGCTGCGAACACGCCGTCGGTCTGTTGTTTGAAGGTCGCGAAATCGACCTGGCTGCCGTTGAGCATCGTCGACCAGTGGCGCACGATCGCCGCCATCGCGATCGCCTCCTTGATCTCCTCATCGGTCGCGCCATTGAGCTTGGCGGCCTCGGTGTGGAAATAGATGCAGTACTGGCAGGGGATCTGCGAGGCGACGGCCAGCCCCAGCAGTTCCTTGGTCTTGCCGTCGAGCGCGGTCTTGGGGTTGAGCTGCACACCCTTGATCTCGGCCCAGGCGCCGGCAACCGCGACATCGGGCAGCGTCTTGAACATGTCCGGCACTGAGCCGAGCGTCGCCTCGATGTCCTTGTAGGCGGCGGCCGCCGAGGCATCCTCGGCTCTGGCGGGAGCGATCGTGAACAGCGCGCCAACGCCTGCCGCTATCACCAGCGATTTGATCGACCTGTTTGACTTCAGCATTGCATCCTCCATCCGCAGTGCCTTTCCCGGCGACATCCGCTTGGCCTGCATGGAGAGAATTGGTACGCCTCGACCCCACCTGGCCGCTTCGCCCGAAAGCGCCATGGTCCCTATGGCCCGTCCGGGCCAGCCTGCCTGGCGGAAAATGCCGCTGCCGCCGCCCGTGACGGCAAATCGAGCTTCAGCAATATGTTGGCGACATGACGCTTGACCGTATGCTCGCTGAGCCTCAGCTCGGCGGCGATCGCGGCATTGCTCTTGCCGTCGGCGATCAGGATAACCACCTCGCTTTCGCGCGCCGTCAGTTGAGCCGGCTCGGCGGGTTTCGCCTTGGAGCGGCAGGCCGGCTCCAGGTGCTGTTCCGACGTCGCCTGGACCAGTGCCAGCGGCTCGTCCAGCTCATCCACCGTGACACGCCCGGCATCGATGAAATGCAGGCCGGACCCCGCCGCCAGATCGGCGGCCAGCCGCGACGCCAGAATATCGCCGCGCCCGGCATGGGCGGCGATCTGCATCGTCACCCGTGCCATCAGCCCCACCGGCGGCCCGCGCATTTCGACCTCACCGACATGGGCGCCCTGGGCGCTTGCAATGCCCATATATTGCGCCGCATCGCGCAGTGCCGCCGCGCAGCGTATGGCCCGCGCCGGCCCGTCGAAGCGCGAGATCATCAATTCGCCATGGATGCCGGCGACGCGTCCGCCATGACGGCCGACCAGCTGCCGCCAGCTCTCCTGGAAGCGCTCGCTGCGTTCGCTCCACATGCGGTCGCCAACCCGCGCCGTGTCGTAGATGCGTGTCGCCAGAAGAGCGGCAAGCACGCGCTCCGCTTCGGCCACGGCACGCTCGCCGGTCAGGAATTCCTCGATCAGGTCGGCCACCCGGTCGACATCGCCGGTCCAGATCGGGTGATCGCGCCCGGGGACCTCGACCAGTCGCGCATTCGAGATATTTTTCGCCAGAAAGCGGCTGGCGTCGGGGTCGACCCGCGCGTCGTTGCGGCGATGGATGAGCAGGGTCGGTGCGCCGATCGCCGAAAGCACGCCGCGCACGTCGATCCCGGCATTCATTCGGGCAAGGGCTGCCGCTGCCGTCGGACTGGCCGACAGCCGCTCGAAGCGCGCCCACCACTGGGTGAAATGCGCATCATCTACCCGGCCGGGAGCGAAGTTGGGCAATGTGGCGCCCGTGCCCCATTCCGTGCCGGCCGTCGCGATGAAGGCCTCGAGGCGCTCCGGCGACATCACCCATTTTTGGAAATGCGCATAACCGCCATAGAGCGCCAGCGCTCGTGTCCGTTCCGGATAGGTGGCGGCAAACAACATTGCCATCGGCGCGCCTTCCGAAGCGCCGAGCAAGGCCGCACGGCCGCTGCCGGTGGCATCCATCACCGCGCGCACATCGTCCATGCGGGTTTCGAGGCTGGGCAGATGGCGTGGGTCGACGCGGTCGGACAGGCCGGTGCCGCGCTTGTCGAACAGGATCAGCCGCGAGAACGCCGAGAGCCGTTTCAACAGCCTGGCGTAGCCCTCGTCTTCCCAATGCAGGTCGAGATTGGAGATGAAGCCGGGCACGAAAACCAGGTCGAACGATCCCTGGCCGACCACCTGATAGGCGATCCGCACGTCGCCGCTGAGGGCATATCGCGTCTCGATCGGCCTCACGTTGCTATCCCGCCCGGCCAGACGATTTCTGGTCGCCGACCATAGCAGACGCCCGGCGGATGCGCAGCCAAACTTTAGAAGACAGGAATATAGCCCGCGGCGAACCGTGTTCGCCCGCCATTTCTGGGGGGAGGCTATTTCTGGGGAGCGGCGCTCTCTGCACCCGTGGGTTGGACGTAGCCGATGCTCACATCGGCCTGCTCATCGGTCTTCGGCCGCTTGATCCTGGCCGAGGCCACGACGACGAGTTCGTCAAAACCTTCGCCGCCGCTGTCCAGCATCTCGAGGAACTGGCGGCGCATCCTGGGCTCCCAGAACTTGTTGATGTGCTCGGCCACGCCCGCCACACCTTCCTCGCGGGGCCTTGAATGGAAGAAGGCGGCGATCTGGTTGGCCATGCGCACCAGCTTTTCCCCGGTGCTCGTGATGTGTTCTTCGTCATGCGACATGCTGGGCAACTCCCAAGACCACCCGTTTCGGGTGGGTGAAAACATCGAAATCGTCGCCGCGCACCAGCGCCACCAGCGTCATGCCGGCCTCATCGGCGGTGCGGATGGCAAGGGCCGTCGGCGCCGACACGGCGATGATGAAGGCGGAGCCGATCGCCGCCGTTTTCTGCACCATCTCCACCGAGACGCGTGATGTCACCACCACCGCGCCCGATGCACCGTCAATGCCGGCCTTGGCCAGCGCGCCGGCCAGTTTGTCCAGCGCATTGTGACGGCCGACATCCTCGCGCGCCATGACGATGCCTTTGCCGGGAATGTAGAAGCCCGCTGCATGCACGGCGCCGGTTTCTGAATGCAGAGGCTGCGCCTTGGACAAAAGCTTTACCGAGCGGGTGATGTCATTGGCTTCAAGCGTAGGTTTTGACGCACCAACCTTGTCGACCGAGCGCATCGCTTCCTCGATGGATTCTATGCCGCACAGCCCACAGCCAACCGGCCCGGCCAAGCGCCTGCGTCGCGCCTCGAAGCGGGTGTTGGCCTGGTCTTTCAACCGAATCTGGATGTCGATGCCGGCGCCATGGTCCTCGACCTCAATCGCTTCGATTTCGCTGGGCAACGCGATGATGCCTTCGGTCAGCGAAAAGCCGAGCGCGAAATCCTCGAAATCGGCCGGGCTCGCCATCATCACCGCATGTGTGGTGCCGGCAAAGGAGAACGCCACCGGCGTCTCCTCCGGCACCATGCGGTTGGCCGTCGCAGTGCCGCTGGCGCGGTGGGCAAGGCGAGAGATTTGGGTGGTGGCTTGGCGTTTTCGGGTCACGAGGCGCGCCCCTCTGCCCTGTTCGTCCTAAGCAGTAGCTGTGGAGGCTCGCGCCTTTCCTCTCCCCCGTCGATCGGGGGAGAGGTGTAAAGCGAAGCTTGCCGGAGTGGGGGTCGCCTGCTCGCCAGCTAGGCCGGTTTGCCTGGTCTTTGGGTTGTGCGCGACTT